>LFSE01000043.1 GCA_001513075.1 Clostridiales bacterium DTU074
CTTTATTCGAAAACGATGAGCGCGGCTTTTCCGGTGAGAGGGAAAAGCTCTACAGGGATAATACTTCCCTGATAGATATATGTCGTGAAGGCCAGAAAAAGGGTGCGGAAAGGCTGGAACTCTCGTACGATTTCTTTTTTGGAGGCAGCAGACGAACCAACTATCCTGACAGCGAGATTACTCTGAAGGCTTTCAAGATTATTCATGATGTTGCCCGTGAACATGGAATGAGCTTTTCAGCCAGCATCATTTCACCCCTGGATATTGGTGGAGGATATGCGCGTAAGCATGATGAAACGGGCTTTCAGTATCAGTACCAGGAAGGCGCTATCGATACCCATACGGGGGAATACTGTGTGGAAATGGTACTTCAGAAGCAGTGGTACAACAATAAGGGTCCAATTGAGCTGAAACTTGAAAAGGTGCTGGTCTATGCCTTTAAAGAGGAGCAAATTGAAGATACCGATTATTTTTATGTTAATCCCGATGAAATATTGGATATTTCCCATACGGCCGGATATGAGGCCGATGAGGAGAATGTAGTTATTACTCGAGCGGGATACGGCTATAGTTCGCTCAGGGTCTTCGGACAATGGAAGGAGAGGGAGCCTGGTTATGACAGATGCCTTGCTGTAGCGGTTTACAGGACACCCGAATTGGATTACTTCAGCCCTGATGCTCTGTCCTACATGAAGAGCGTCATAGATATGCACAGGGAAGCTGGGATCAGCTATCAAGGGTTTTATTCCGATGAAATGCATATACAGTTCGACTGGGATCTGGGGACCCATTTCGGCCCAACCGAGATAAATACACGTTACATCACCCCTAACCTGGCAGATGAATATGCAAGGAGGTATGGTGACAGGTATAAGGATTTTCTCAAATACTTGGTATATTTTTCCTATCATCAGCACGATTTTCTGGATGGTGACGAGGGTAAAAGAGCAAACCAGCATGTTTTCGGTAAGGATGAAAAGGGGATTTACGAGACCTGGCTGTTCCGCAAACGCTATTTCGAACTTCTGCAGACCCGGGTGGTCGACCTTTGCATTGCTGCAAAGGAGTATGCGGAAGAGCTGTTCGGCGGCCCGATTATGACCCGGGCTCATGCCACATGGCAGGAGTCGCCCACCTGTGACCGCTTTGCTGATATGTCATCTTTATCAAAGGAGGAAAGGGTAAAGATTTCCCGCTATGAGTATACACCCCATTACGTGTGGTCCTCATCAATCAGAGAAAGTATATCTGCTTGTTATGATTATTTCAAGTGGAATGATTTTCTGACTGGCAGCGGTACCGACCATCCGGAGGGAGGAAATATAGATCGAAATTACTATGCCCAGGCCTTTACCTGCAGTTTGGGGGTGCTTAACAAATTCCCATATGCTTATTGCGGCAGCTGGGGAAGCCCGAAGGAAGTATTAAGGCGGCTGAAGAATGTAGGCATAACCTATGGGAATATGGATTCAGGAATAGAACACGGGCATAATCTGGTTCAGGGGATTTCTCATCGGCTCACGGATGTGCTGGCCCTGTATCCTCTGGAACTCAACTATGTTGAGGAGCGATTTGGCAGCTGGATGGTTCAATACGGCTACTGCAACTATATTACAGAGGAAAAGCTTTTGGAGAATGCTACCATTACGCAGGATGGTCATATTGAGGTGAAGGGCAGGAAATACAGGGCGGTATTGGTTTTGTTTGAGGCATTTATAAAGGAGAATACCCTCAGACTTCTTAGAGAATTTGTTAACCGGGGCGGGAAGCTTGTCTGGATATCCATATATCCCGTTCTTTCTGAAGAGGGACATAATATACTGGATGAGTGGAAGGAGCTATTTGGGATAGGGGAGCTGTCTCCTGCATATAAAGGAATAAAAGCCGGAAATAAGGAAATTGTTTTTGAAGGTATGCTGCGTAAGGTGAAGAATATGCAGGTATTGACCGATATGCTGCCCGACCTGCTTTACCCGGTTGTATCGGTGTCGGATGGACAAGTTGTTGCCAGGTGCCAAGAACACATAGTCGGAGTGGCAAAGAAATACGATAATGGAGGCCTTGCACTCTACCTGGGATTCAGGCCGCGGGATGATCAATCCTGCTCTACCGGAGAGGACGTGGACACTCTGTTTTCAATTCTGATGGCTGCAGGAGCATATGACCCAAACAGCCCTGAAGCAATTTCCAGGCCTGCTGACAGCCGCTATATCGTAAACAGGTTTATGAACGGAGCTGTTTCCATAGCCAATCATTATCGAACATTTTATGAGGCCTGGAGTGGCCAGTTCTTCAGGGATGACAAACAGGACGAAGAATTCCTCAAGGGACGGGCGCTTCCTCCGATTGAAATTGAACTTGATGAATGTGATGTATTGAGGCATACCATATCATATAGAGGAATCGATGCATTGACATATAATGTGGATTGTGAGGGCAGATTGATTGGTTTTGCAGGAAGCAACACCACCGGAATCACCATAGACGGACGGGAGTATCGCTTTACCGATCAAGCTGTGGATATCACATGGACGCTTGTATCGGAGAATTATCTATGCGATGAAATAGACAAGTTGTTTATGATAAAGGTTAATAAGGCTGTAAAGGTTAATATTCCTCTGCCCCTCGAAAGTATGGAGGGATACAGGGTTGAAGTGTGCGACACCGAAGTGTTCCGCACCGACAGGAAAATACCCTACGAATGGAATGATAAGCAGCTGTCCATAACAATTACCGATAAGGAAGTCAATAAATGGATTGCAGTATACGCTCTCAAGAAGGCTAAAAGGTGTTAAAAAGACTCGAGTAGCCCATTTTGGCAGCCATAAGTTTGATTACACTGGGGAATATGCTTATGGGATGCAATTCAGATGAGCCGGTTGAGGTTACTCCAACCGGCTCAAAAATGGATAATACCGTCTCTTGAGTCAATCAAAATGAGAATGGTATTGAAGCCTATTTTACCGATGATTCCAGGAAAAAACTCCTGATTCGGAACATGAATATGGAAATGGTCTACTATTTGCGTGGGACCGGCAGCAAAAAGTTAGAGTATATAAAAGGGGTGGGAGAGAAAAATCCCGCCCTCAATTAATGCTATGGATATAGTTATAGCATGAACATCGAATTTCTGGAGGATGTCACCATTGACGGGTCTGCTGAAAACTTACTATATTACAGCTTTAAGAGCAGTAACACAAATACCCATTATAGAAAGCTCGGGTTTTTGGATTAGAATAATAATTTTCAGGAAAAGGAAATTGGTTTCGAAAATTATAGATTGATATAATATATTTGAACAAATCGGTAAGGGGGAAGCTGAACATTGAGGCAGAAGGACAGATTTAGGATAAAAAGAATAACGGGCTTATTGGTTATGGTATCAGTACTGGTCATGATAGCAGGTTGTTCTTTATTTCCGAAGGAAGAGGAGGTCATTGCGCCGCCTGTTGTAAAACCGAAGCCGCCAACATACAACCTGCATGAGGTAAAGAGAGGGGATATAATAAGGGCAGTCAATGGTACCGCCACGTTCCAGTCTTCAAAGGAGTATTCCCTGTTTTACAAAACTGACGGCAGATTGAAAGAGATCAATGTTAAAGTTGGAGACAGTGTAAAGAAGGGGGATATACTGGTTTCCCTTGATGCCGAGGATCTGGAAACGGCTATAAAACAGCAGGAATTTGCTTTGGAAAAAATAAAGCTTACCATTAATCATTTCAAAAATCAAGAAAGAAAGATATTGAAGCAGGACCCCAATGCCGATACCAGTGATTTGAAATACCAGATTAATTTAAACCAGATAGAAAGGAAAAGCATCGAGTATACCCTAAACAAGTTAAAGGAAAGAATGAACAATACCAAGCTGGTGTCGCCCATTGACGGACGTGTGGTTTTTGTTGCTGACCTAAGCGAAGGGGACGTGGTTAGGCCGTATCAGAAAATCGTGACGGTAGCAGATCCCAACAATCTGGAATTGGTTATGGAATACAAGCAGAACAGCCCTACTGCAATAGTCACGGGCATGAAGGCTGAGATTGAGATTAATGATGAGATATATGCAGGGGAGGTCATTGGTACACCGGCCGATATTCCCGAGGGTACGGACGATCGCTATAAGAACCTGCTGATATTATCGATAGAGGAACAGCCGGAGGGCATTAAAGTCGGGGACATGGCCAGTGTCAGCATAATCATACAAAAGAAGGATAATGTCATTAAAATCCCCAAACAAGCCGTGCGGGAGTATCTGGGGAGAAAATATGTTCAAATTTTGGAGGGAGAAGTTAAGAAAGAAGTTGATATAGAAGTGGGAATTGAGAGTGCTACTGAAGTTGAGGTCATTAAAGGCTTGGAAGAAGGACAGCAGGTCATACTGCGGTAGGAGGGAAAGATTGTATGGCAATCATAGTAATGGTTTTGCGGAAGATGAGAAAGAATAAACTGCTGGTTGCTTGCCTTGTCCTTGGCCTGATTATTGCCGTGGCTCTCTTAAGCAGTATCCCGATGTATACCGAAGGCGTGCTGCAGAACCTTGTTGTAAAGGAAATAGAGCAGTATCAGATGGACTACAACAAATTCGGAGGGAGCTACCAGGTTTCTGTGGAATTTTTTGGTTCGGTAGCCTATCCCGAGCGAAAAAAGATTTATAACAAGCTGGATGAGTATATACAGGATAATATGATAGATGTGATAAAACTTCCCATATTAGCGGAAGTTAAAAGAGGTACAACGGTAACCTATCCCGTTATAGAGTACGGAGAAGACATTGAAAAGCTTGATAAAGGCCGCAGGGTACAGATTCAAAGCATGACGGATATGGAAGACAATGTGGTGATTGTAGAAGGAAGGAAGCCGGGCAGAGAGGTTAAGGACGGGATTTATGAGGTTATGGCCACGCAAAATGCCCTTAACAGGTTGGACCTTTTATTGGACAGGGTATACTTGTTGACGGAGCCTGGCAGCAGGGCCATGAGGGATATAAAGATTAAACCCGTGGCGGTTATAGAACCGAAGGAGGAGTCGAGCTTCTGGTGGTATACCGATCCGGATTCCTTTTCTTCCAGCGTTTTTATTGACGCCGATCTTTTTGCCAGGGATTTTATTCAGTCAAAGGCACCTTTGCTAAGAATTGCTGAATGGTATTATGCATTTGATTACAGCAAGATCACTTTGGGAGATATACACAGATTTATAGAAGGAAAAAATAAAATTGAGAAATTTGCCAAGGATCTTTATCCCAGGATAAAATTTGATGTACCTACAGTGGATATTTTGGAAAGCTATTTGGAAGAAGAAAAACAGTTAAGGATGATGTTGTGGGCTCTCAGCGTACCGGTGATTTTGCTGCTTGTATTTTATCTTTGCATGGTGTCATCCATAATTATAGAATCGGAAAAGAATGAGATTGCCATTATGCAAAGCCGGGGTTCAAGCAAAATACAGATTCTGTTTAGCTATTTGCTTGAAGGACTGATTTTGGGACTTGCAGCTATGTTGGCTGGCCCGCCTTTGGGCCTGCTTTTAACCCGATTCTTGGGTTCCACCAGCGGATTTATGGAATTTGTTCAGCGCAAAGCTCTGAGGATTGGTTTAAGCCCCCGGGCATATGAATACGGTTCAATTGCAGTGGTGGCTTCCATTGTAATATTGCTTGTCCTGGCCTATCGTGCATCAAAAACCAATATAGTAATCCATAAGCGGCAAATGGCAAGAAAAACGAAAAAGCCTTTATGGAAACGGATGTTTTTAGATTTTATCCTGCTAGGCATAGGGGGGTTTGGACTTTATCTGTTTGAACAGAGACAGAGAATTCTAGAAATTACCGGTGTAAGTGCCAGGGATATCGATGTGGATCAGTTCCTGTTTTTTACTTCCACCATCTTTGTTCTGGGTTGTGGATTGCTTTTTATGCGGATCTATCCTTTGATTGTCAAGCTTATTTACAGGGTGGGGAGGAGATGGTGGCCTCCGTCCATGTATGCTTCCCTTATACAGGTAGGCAGAGCGACTCGGGAATACCAGGTATTAATGCTATTCCTGATCCTGACAATGGCTACGGGGTTATTCAGCGCAAATGCAGCACGAACCATAAACAGTAATGGCGAGGAACGAATCCGTTATGCCATCGGTACCGATGTTAGCCTGATGCCTGTGTGGGAAAGCGATCAGCCGGTGACAAGCCCATTGCCGGGATTGACGCAGCAAACGCAGGTTGACACATCGGATGTACAGTATGAAGAGCCGCCCTTTGAGCCCTACACAAAACTGGCAGGCGTGGAACACGCGGCCAAGGTTTTCAGGCGGACCGGGGTAAAGGTCAATATCGAGAATAAGTCGGTGTCAGGTGTTACATTAATGGCCATCGAACCCTATGATTTTTCCAAGGTTCTATGGTTCCGCTCGGATTTGCTTAGACATCATATAAACGTTTATTTAAACCTGCTAAATGAGGATCCGAGTGCCGCCCTGTTGTCAAGATCTTTTGCGGAGCAGTATAAGGTTAAGGTGGGAGACTATATTACATTGTCGTGGGACGACCTGAATGAAGCAACATTCTATGTGTATGGCTTTGTGGATTATTGGCCTTCCTGGAATCCAAAAAAAACAATTGAGGGTGAGGATGCAAAGCAGCCCATGGCTGTTATTGCCAATCTTTCATATGTACAGAATCAGCTTAAGCTGGAGCCATATGAGATCTGGCTAAAGCTCAGTGAAGGCGCTACCAGTGCCGAACTGTACAATGATATTCAGCAAAAGAATGTAATGGCATACAACATAAAGGATGCAAGCCAGGAGATTATCAAGGAGAGAAACGACCCATTCCGCCTGGCGATAAATGGCATATTAACTCTTGGCTTTATTATATCGCTTGTTATAACCTTTCTGGGCTTCTTAATCTATTGGATGTTATCCATCGGCAGACGGACTCTCGAGTTTGGTGTGCTGAGGGCAATGGGCATTCCTTTACGACAGCTGATAGGGATGATTGGATGGGAACAGGCATTGACATCGCTGATGGGTATAGTAGCCGGTTTTGTCATAGGTGCTGTAACCAGCAACCTATACGTGCCCCTTTTCCAATTTACTGCCAGCGCAGTTGATCAGGTACCACCGTTTAGAGTGGTATCCCTTATGGAGGATCGGGTTAAGCTGTATGCCATCGTTGTCCTGATGCTGAGCTGTGGCCTGGCGGTGCTGGGTAGGCAACTGGCTGCATTGAAGATACATCAGGCATTGAAGTTGGGTGAAGATTAAAAACATTAATTTGCGGAGGTTAATATGATTAGTGAAAAGATTTTTAAAAATCCACCGGCAGAGGATCGTATAAAGCCTTTCTGGTTCTGGAATTCAAAATTGGAGCGGGATGAACTGCTCAAACAAATTGATGATATGCATGAAAAGGGTATAGGCGGATTTTTCATCCATGCCCGATTTGGATTGGAAACTGAATATCTGTCAAAGGAATGGTTTGACTGTATAAGATTGTGCATTGAAAGAGCGGAACAATATAGTATGGAAGTATGGATTTATGACGAAAATCCCTTTCCCAGCGGGATTGGTGGACTAAAGGTGAGCAAACAGCCCTCATTTAGAAGCCGGTATATTGATTGTATCGAATGTTTCCTCAAGGCGGGCGATCGGGTTTTGCCTTCATTCCCGGGTAAAGTATTAAGCGTCCAATGTATTCGGGAAAGCGGATTAAAGCCCCTGCCCTTTATGCTTTCGAATGGACGGGTCAATCTTAAGGAACAATTGGGTGAGGACACTAAGCTGGCTGTGTTTGTTGAAAGGATTCTTAAAAACCCCAACGACAAGATCTTTGGAATTGATTACATGAACGAAGATGCTGTAAGGTATTTTTTTGAGACTACACACGAGGTATATGCGAAGAATTTGGGTGAGTATTTTGGAAAGACGATAAAGGGAATTTTCACCGATGAACCCACCCTTCTGCCATGGCATCAGGATATTAACTGGTATATTGCCAGGGGAAATGGACGCGTGGTGCCGTGGAATGAAAAAGTATATGAAATCCTAAATCAAAGGTATGGATATAATATTGATACCATTATGGCTGCTGTTTTCTATTCGGATGACAGCCGTATGCAGGATGTCCGTCGGAACTTCTGGGCTGTGGTTGGTGAATTGTACGAGAAGAATTTCTTCAAATTGTACAGCGAATGGTGTCGCTCTCACGGACTCGTACTGACCGGCCATGTCCTGCTTGAGGAAGGCATGTATTTCAATACCATTTTCCAGGGGAATATAATCAAAAATTTAGAATATTTCGATATGCCCGGAGTGGATCATCTGACCAAGACTGCCGAGGAAAACGGACTTGAATTCTTGGTGGGCAATGCCCCTCATATACCGAAGATGAAAACTAACATTCAGGGACAGAAGCTTGTTGTTTCAGCGGCCCATTTATCTGGCAATAAGAAGGTTTTGAGCGAAAGCTTTGGAGTCAGCGGCTGGGGGCTTAGCATTGAGGATATGAAATGGATTGTCAATTGGCAGTATGTTTTGGGGATAAACCAACTCTGCCCTCATGCCTTCTTCTACAGCATAGAAGGTTTTAGAAAATCGGATGCACCCCCCTGCCATATGCATAACAGTAACTGGAAGCATTATAAGATATTTGCTGACTATGTTGCCCGCCTGTCCCATGTATTGTCCCGGGGTGTCCATAGAGCTCATGTTGCCCTCCTGTACCCCCTAAGCAGTTTTCAATCGGTATATGTGGCGGGTTTGCAGCAGAAAAAGGATAAAGATATCAGCGATTTGTTCGATACCCTTTGTGAAATACTGCCTAAAATCCACCATGACTATGATGTNNATGACTATGATGTGATCGGTGAACACCACTTGTTGGAGGCTCGGATCGCCGACGGAAGGCTGAAGATTTCCGATGAAGAGTTTAAACTGTTGTTGGTTCCGTCGTTGGAAGGCTTGTCCGAGGGACTAAAAGAAAAGATTGAATGTTTTGGCGCATCGGGTGGAAATGTGATCATATTTAATCAGGACGAAGATGACTTTCAGGTTACATCGGACACAGGGAAGGAAAGCGATTCCCGAAAGTGTTATCACATTCAAAGGCTTGATCTGGATAGGCAGGAACAGAGGGAGTTTTTGAAGGAAAAGCTTAAGGAGCTGATACCTGCTGCTGTAGGCAGGCATGTAGCAGTTGAGGGAGAAGATAGCGAAAGAATTTATTACATGAACAGATCTTTGGATGACGAAGAAATCTATTTCTTTGTCAATACATCGAGGGATCATGAAGTTGACGTGGATATATACTTGCCGGAGACGGGTTATCCTGTAATCTACAATACCGAAACGGGGGAAGTGGAATACTTTGACACCTGCAACAAGGGGGATGGAGGAATACGTTTTTCTTATAAATTCTTGCCCTGCGACTCCCTGCTGTTGGGCATCAGAAAGAAAGGTAACGAGGAAGCTGAAGAAGTTGAAAATGACTGCATGACATCTGAAAAAGAGGTGTGGGGAACAGAGAAGGTTAAGTCCATAAGGCTGGGAGACGGAGAGTGGCAGTTTTCGCTGGAAGGCTATAACGTTCTTCCTTTAAACGAGTGGAAATTTTCAATCCGAACCCACGGGGGAGGTACGACATATACGTACGAAACCGATTTTGAGGTAATCAGCAAGGCGGATGAGTTTAAACTGATGCTGGATGATATCGAATACCGAAAAGCCTTCATGGGTTTGATGGATCTTAGAATTTTTGTTAATGGGGAAAGGGTGTCAGGAAGCGACGGTTATTACATTGACAAGAAGTTTGTTACCTTCCCGATAACAGGACATGTTAAGGAGGGAGTAAATCGTATAACAATTGTTATAAACCATTCCTCCTGGTCGGATGAACCCCATCTCCTGACTAGCTCGGTAAAGCTGCTGGGGAATTTTTCTTTAAAGCAAAATGCTAGGGGTTATTCCCTTGAATCCATGTCGGGGAAAATTCGGCTGGGTCCCTGGACCGAGCAGGGATATCCATTTTACTCGGGAACGGCTTCATACACCCGGGAATTTTGTCTGAATGCCATTCCAAAAGCCTCCAGGCTTTATATTGAAGGCGTAGCTGATTGTGTTGAAATCTACGTTAATGGTCAGTATGCAGGGACAAGGGTATGGGCACCATGGGAGTTGTCCATTACTCCTTACCTAAAAGAGGGAATCAATACCCTTACTTTGAAGGTAACCAACAGCTTGATCAATTTTATTGAAAGCAAGCCCAAACCGTCAGGGTTATTGAAGGATGTTGTTGTACTTTATGCGGAGTAATTTTTATTTATCCTCCGACTTGCTTTTATGATGCGGGTTGTCTATAATGAATTTGTTGCCTTTTATTATAAATGTATATATTGGAGGAAATTACGGTGGGCAAAAAAAAGCTGTTTAGTACCTTTGTTTCTTACTACAAACCCCATTATAAGCTCTTCTTTCTTGATATGTCCTGTGCTTTGCTTATAGCACTAATAGACCTGTTTTTCCCCATGTTGACCAGGCAGGTAATAGGGACGGTTCTGCCTGCCGGTCAGATGGGGACCTTCTGGTTATTTGTTTCAGCAATGCTGCTAATGTATATTATTCGCACCGTCTTTCAATATATTGTACAGTATTGGGGACATGTACTGGGTGTCCGTATTGAGTATGATATGAGGCGGGACTTGTTTTCACATTTGCAGACACTGCCCTTCAAATTTTTTGACAAAAACAGAACCGGACATCTGATGTCCCGTATTGTAAATGACCTGAATGAAATTGCCGAGTTTGCCCATCATGGTCCGGAGGATCTGTTTCTTTCCGTTATCATGCTTGTCGGTTCTTTTTTTATGCTAATAGTTGTGGAATGGCGTCTGGCAATTATTGTATATCTCATTGTACCCTTAATGACCTGGTTTGCATTTAGGTATCGTAAACTTATGAACCAGGCATTTTGGGACATGCGCATTAAACTGGCCGACGTAAATGCACAGCTGGAGAGCAGTATATCCGGCATACGGGTTGCCAAATCCTTTACCAATGAAGACTATGAAAAGAAGAAATTTGGAGAGGGAAATAAGCGCTTTAGAAGCTCCAAATATACGGCTTATAAGTATATGGCTATTTTTCATACGGGTATTGAATACTTTTCACACATGCTTAACGTCATTGTGGTTGCTGTAGGTGGATATTTCATATACAGACAATGGATGGGAGTAGCCGATCTGCTGGCATTTATCATGTACGTAGGTGTTTTTCTGCAGCCAATTCGTCGGCTTACCAACTTTATGCAGCAGTTTGAATCGGGGATGACGGGCATAAAACGCTTTGCGGAGATCATGGAAGTTCAGTCGGATATAGTGGATGCTCCTGATGCGGTAGAGCTTAAGGATGTCCGCGGGGATATTGTCTTTGAAAATGTCAGCTTTTCATATGATGGAAATGAAAAGGTTCTTCAAAACATCAATATTACCATTCCTGCCGGGCAGACCATTGCTTTGGTTGGGCCTTCAGGCGGAGGGAAAACCACTCTGTGTCATCTCATTCCCCGCTTTTATGAGGTAATGGAGGGCAGTATAAAAATAGACGGAAGGGATATTCGTGAATATACCCTGAAATCTCTGCGTAGAAATATAGGATTGGTACAGCAGGATATCTTCCTGTTTGCAGGTACGATACGGGAGAATATAAGATACGGCAGAATTGATGCGTCCGATGAAGAGATCGAAGAAGCAGCCAAAAGGGCAAATATCCATGACTTTATCATTGGGCTCCCCGATGGCTACGATACCTACGTGGCAGAGAGGGGGTTGAGGCTTTCGGGAGGACAGAAGCAGCGCATTTCCATTGCCCGGGTTTTCTTAAAAAACCCACCTATACTGCTGCTAGATGAAGCAACTTCATCTCTGGACAATGAAACCGAGATAAAGATTCAGCGGGCTCTGGAAGAGTTAGCTCACGGCAGAACCACTCTTGTTATTGCCCATAGGCTGTCCACCATCAAAAATGCTGACAGGATACTGGTACTGACCGAGGAAGGTATTGTAGAAGAGGGCACCCATGAGGAATTGATGGAGAAAAACGGAATATATTCGAGGCTATATCAGGCCCAGTTTAAGGATTATATAACGGATTATGACGTGATTGAATGGGAAGACTGAGTCTAAAAAATATGATTGACAAATTAAATCGTTCATATTATTATATTTTCATATAGCATAAAATTAAATATAGATATAGAGCTCTTATCAAGAGTGGCGGAGGGACTGGCCCAATGAAGCCCGGCAACCTGTGTATACACAAGGTGCCAAATCCTGCGGTATATATTATATATACCGAAAGATGAGAGAGGAAGCTGCCTCTTTCTTCTTTAAAGAGGCTTTTATTATGGCCTCTCTTTATAAAGAGGCTTTTTTAATATTATTTTATTTAAAAAAGGAAGAGCAATATGGTGGATATACAGAATTTATCAAAATGTTATAAAGTCGGAAATGAAGATCTATGGGCAATCAAGAATGTAAGCATGCATATAGACAAAGGAGAGATATTCGGCATCATTGGATTGAGCGGAGCTGGAAAGTCAACGCTGATAAGATGTTTAAACAGGCTGGAGGAGCCGACTGAGGGACGGATAATCATTGACGGGACGGATATAACATCTCTGAAAAAAAAGGAGTTAAGAACACAGAGAAAGAATATCGGCATGATTTTTCAGCATTTTAACCTGTTAATGCAGAAGACCACTTATGAAAACATTGCTCTCCCGCTGGAGCTGACAGGAACAGGCAAAAGGGAGATTGAAGCAAGGGTAAATGCTTTGCTGAAATATGTCGGCTTGGAGGACAAACGAAATGTTTATCCGTCTCAACTCAGCGGAGGTCAAAAACAGAGGGTTGCAATAGCCCGAGCTTTGGCCAATAATCCCAAGATTTTGTTAAGCGATGAGGCAACTTCAGCATTGGATCCCCAGACTACAAAATCCATTTTGGACCTTTTAAAAAGGATACGGGATGAGCTGGGATTGACGATAATAATGATTACCCATCAGATAGAAGTGGTTAAGGATATATGCGACCGGGTGGCAATAATGGAAAGCGGTGAAATAGTTGAAATAAACACCGTGGAAGAGCTGTTTAAACGGCCCAGGTCAAAAACGGCAAGGGCTTTCATCAACAGCCTTAAATCCGATATACAGGAGGAGTTTATAAAACCGGCTGAGTTAAAAGGTCATATAGTAAGGCTCAGCTTCTGGGGCGATATTGTGAAAAAGCCTGTCGTTTCGCATATGGTTAAAAGGTTTGATATTGACGTCAATATCCTATCCGGAAATATAAGTCAGTTGATGAGTACCAGTGCAGGACATCTGATAGTTGAGCTAACAGGGCCGGGTGAGGAAATACGGGCAGCCCTTGATTATTTGAAGGCTCATGAGGTAGATGTGGAGGTGATGTAGATGCTGGAGTTGCTCATTCCTTCCTTGTTGCAGACATTGTATATGGTATTTTTTTCAACCCTGTTTTCATTAGTTCTTGGATTTCCAATGGGCATCCTGTTGGTGATAACCGAGAAGGGAAGTATCTGGGAAAAGCCAACTTTATACAGGTTGTTGGATGGTATTATCAATATTCTAAGATCCTTTCCCTTTCTGATACTGATGATCCTGCTATTCCCATTATCGCGGCTGATTGTAGGTAAAACCATCGGAACCACCGCTACAATAGTGCCACTATCCATTGCAGCAGCGCCTTTCGTTGCCAGGGTTATTGAGAGTTCCCTGAAGGAAGTTGACAGAGGGGTAATAGAGTTGGGACATTCTATTGGAGCTAGTGTTCCGCAAATAATATTTAAGATACTCATACCGGAGGCAATGCCGTCACTGATAATGGGGGTAACGCTGACGGTAATAAATCTAATCGGTTATTCGGCCATGGCCGGTGCAATTGGAGGAGGTGGATTGGGCGATCTAGCCATTAGATACGGTTTATACAGATTTCAGACAGATGTAATGGTGGCTGCGGTTATCATAATAGTGTTATTGGTTCAGGGCATACAATATGCAGGGAACAAATTGGCTTCAAAAATAAGCAAAAAATGATGAGGATGGAGGAGAAATGAGTATGAAGAGAGCATTATTATTCTTGGTTATTGCAAGTTTATTTGTTGTTGTTTTCACTGGATGTGGCGGCGGTAAGGGCAAGGACAACTTAATCAGGATTGGAGTTTCACCGGAACCCCATGCGAAAATGATAGAGCATATAAAAGATGATTTGGAAAAACAGGGTATTAAGGTGGAAATTATAGAATTTACCGATTATATTAAACCCAATCTTGCCCTGGCTGAGGGGGAACTGGATGCTAACTTCTTCCAGCATGAGCCCTATATGAATACATTTAAAGAGGAAAACAATATTGATATCGTATCCATAGGCGGAGTACACGTTGAACCCATGGGGCTGTATTCCAATAAATATGGCTCAGTTGATGAATTGCCCGACGGTTGCGAGATTGCCATACCAAACGATCCCACCAACGGAGGGAGAGCCCTCTTGCTTCTTCAGAAGTATGATTTGATTAAACTGGACGAAGAAGCCGGTATACTTGCTACCGAAAACGATATAATGGAAAATCCGAAAAATATCAAGATTGTTCCGTTGGAAGCCGCCCAGCTGCCCAGGGTGCTGGATGATGTGGACGGCGCCATAATAAACGGCAACTATGCTCTGGAAGCCGGTCTGGTGCCTACAAAGGACTCACTTATCCTGGAGGATAAGGATTCACCGTATGCCAATATTGTGGCTGTAAGAGCCGGCGAGGAGAATGAGGAAAAGTTTAAGAAATTGATGGATGCATTACGGAGTGAGAAGATGAGGAAATTTATTGAAGATACCTATGAAGGTGGTGTAATACCTGCTTTTTAACGAAGCGGGGAGAAGACATGCCTGATATGGATAGGTTTGCTCTGCAAAGCCATGAAGCGGTTATGCTAATAATCGATATTCAGCAGCGGCTGGTACCGGCAATGGCGCGCCGGGAATCAGTTATAAAAAACACCGAAATCCTGGTTGAAACGGCCAAAAAATTGGGGATTCCTATAGTGGTTACCGAGCAGTATCCTAAAGGCCTGGGGAAAACCGTTGAGAAGATAGGGGAGAAACTGGATACCGGCTTTGTATACGAAAAAATAACCTTTTCGGCCTGTACCCAGGAAGTGATGTCGGCTCTCGAAAGATTGGGGCGAAAAAAGGTAATTGTAACCGGTATGGAGACACATGTATGCGTTTTTCAGAGCGTAAGGGGGCTGCTGGAGTCGGGGTATATGGTCTTTGTGGTGGAAGATGCGGTCTGCTCGAGAAGGCCGAGAAACCACAAGCTTGGTTTATCGTTGATGCACGATATGGGGGCCGTCATTACCTCAACTGAAACTATATTCTTCGATCTGTTGAAGCAGGCGGGTACCCCCCTCTTCAGAGAGCTTTCAAAGCTCATAAAATAGGCAAAAAGCTATCCCATCGCAGGACATGCGATTGGAATAGCTTTTTTTATTTTGACAATGGAAATGGCGTATTGCGGTATATACAAGCAAATTGTTTTTTAAGCTGTAAACGCCTTTATATCGTCATCTACATTGCTTATACCGCCTATGCCGAATTTATCCACCAGCACATTGGCCACATTTGGTGACAGGAAGGCCGGGAGGCTAGGACCAAGATGGATGTTCTTTACACCCAGGTACAATAGCGCCAGAAGGACAGTAACGGCTTTTTGTTCATACCAGGCTATATTGTAGGCGATGGGCAGTTCATTTATATCTTCAAGGCCGAAGGCTTCCTTGAGTTTAAGGGCTATAATTGCCAGCGAATAGGAATCGTTGCACTGTCCCGCATCCAGCACCCGGGGTATGCCGTCAATATCTCCCAGGTTCAGCTTGTTGTACCTGTATTTTGCACACCCTGCCGTCAGTATTACCGTATCTTGAGGAAGCTTCTTGGCAAATTCGGTATAGTATTCCCTGCTCTTCATTCTTCCGTCGCACCCGGCCATTACAAGGAACTTCTTGATCTTTCCCGATTTAACGGCTTCCACCACTTTATCGGCCAGGCCAAGCACGGTGGAATGGGCAAAGCCTCCGACTATTTCTCCCCTTTCGAGCTCCTCGGGGGGAGCACATCGCCTGGCATGTTCGATTATCTCTGTGAAATCTTTTGTTCCGTCTTCTTTTACAGGTATATGTTTTATACCCGGAAAACCAACCACGCCTGTGGTGTACAGCCTATCTTTATAGGAATCCTTTGGCGGAACCAGGCAGTTAGTGGTCATTAGAATGGGCCCGTTGAAGCTCTGGAACTCCTTATCCTGCTTCCACCAGGCATTTCCGTAGTTGCCAGCAAAATGCTCATACTTCTTGAATGCAGGGTAATAGTGGGCGGGAAGCATTTCACCGTGGGTATAGACGTCTACTCCAGTGCCTTCGGTCTGTTTTAGAAGCTCTTCCATATCTTTCAGGTCATGGCCGCTAATCAAAATACCGGGATTGTTTCTTACTCCGATGTTTACCCTGGTGATTTCGGGATTGCCATATGTGGATGTATTGGCCTTGTCCAAAAGTGCCATAGTTTGGACGGCGTATTTACCTGTTTCCATGACCAGTGCGAGAAGTTCATCGGAGTTCAAGCTGCTGTCAGCAGTTGCAGCCAGTGCCTTTTGCATGAAATGGTACACTTCCTGGTCATCATAGCCCAGAACATGGGCATGATAGGCGTAGGCTGCCATTCCTTTGACTCCGTACAGGATGATTGACTTTAAGGATCTTATATCCTCGTTATCGTCAGCCAGTATACCAACACTTTTAGCTTTGGCTTCAAAATCCTCTGCTGTCTCGGCTGTCCAGACGGCGGAATCATGAAGGTTTTCATCAGGCTCTACGCCGGCCTGTATTGCCTGTTCCTTCAGCTGTTCCCTCACATTTAGCGCCTGTTTAATTCTTTCAATGAAGTATTCCCTGTCGAAGTTGACATTTGTGACGGTTGCAAATAAGCTTTCAACTATGAAGTTATCCGCTTCGGGGGTATTGATGCCGGCATTTTTCAATCTCATGCCGTAAATTGATATTCCCTTAAGGACATAGATTAACAGGTCCTGCAGGTTCGACACGTCATTGGTTTTGCCGCATACTCCCCTTAATGTGCATCCTGTGCCTTTTGCCGCTTCCTGACACTGGTAACAAAACATGTTCATAAATACCATACCTCCCGTAATTCATTGTTTTCTTTGTCTTATTGTTATGAAAAGGGCAATGTCAAGTATAAACAACCCTGTGATTCAATAATGTAAATTTTGTGTGCAACATTGCCCCTAGTGCACTCTTCAACAATCAGTCTTCCACGATCTTTCCATCAACGGATATGGTGACTATACTCCAGGGAATCATCTTTCCGCTTTGGATAAGGGCGTTCTTTACTGCGTATGCCAAACCATTGCAGCAGGGCACCTCCATTTTTACAACTGTTATGCTCTTGATTTCATTGTGTCTTAATATGTCGGCCAGCTTATTTGAGTAGTCTTCATTATCCAGCTTTGGACAACCGATGAGGGTTATCTTGTTACGCATGAAATCCTGGTGAATGTTTGCATATGCGTAGGCTGTACAATCGGCAGCTACCAGCAGATGAGCATTGTTAAAATACGGAGCATTAACTGGGACAAGTTTAATCTGGCATGGCCATTGTCTGAGCTGAGATTCCACAGGGGCCTGGGCCTGATTTTGGCTGGGTTCGGATGAGCTTCTTGCCATTGACCTTACCCTTGTGCCCGGACAACCGCACGCCAGGGTGTCCTGTAGTTTTGTTTTCTCCATGTTCTTCCTAACAGCTTCCTCATCAAAGGGCAGGGCTTCCCGTTCTTCAATTGAAATTGCTCCGGTAGGGCATTCCGGCAGGCAGTCTCCCAGGCCGTCGCAATATGATTCCGAGACAAGCTCGGCCTTTCCATCGACAAGCTGTAGCGCGCCTTCATGGCAGGCATCGATACACAGGCCACAGCCGTTACATTTCTCCCGATCAATTTTTACAATCTTCCTAATCATACTTCTAACACTCCTTTCAAACTTGAAACGAAAATTTCGTTCTGCTTTCAAAAAAACAAATTCTGTATTGTTATTGTACGTATCACTGGCTTTTGTTTCTTTATTGCCTTGTCGCTGCTATTATAATATAATTAAAGCTGTTGAGTCGGTATCTGAGGTTACAAAAAATTAAGAGGTGATAATAATTTGCATATAGAAGGATATGTAGATGTTTTGTCGAAAACCGAGCTGTTTGCCGGTTTGGATAAGTATGAGATTGCCAATATGGTCAGATGCCTTGAACCGAAAATAATTGAATATGAGAGAAGCGACTTTATAGCCATTGCAGGGGAAGAGTTTAGAGGAATAGGAATAATACTGGAAGGTGATGCAATGGCATATAAGGAAAATGTGGCCGGTACCAGAGTTATGATGAAGCTTCTTGAACCGGGAGATGTGTTCGGTGAGATTGTAGCATTTTCCACCCAGTCCGGATGGCCGGTAACGGTGGAAGCCCAACGGCAATGCAAGGTGCTGTTTATTAGCCGGGAAAGAATTGTGGGCGAATGCAGGCAGATGTGTCCCTGGCACAGAAGGATAATCGAAAATATGTTGATGGTAGTCTCGGAGAGGGCCCTTGCGCTCAGCAGAAAGGTTGAATATTTATCGATAAAGAGCATACGTGGTAAAATAAGCACTTTTTTGCTGGAGCAGCACGGCAAAACCGGAAAAACCATGTTTATGCTACCAATGAATCGCAACGAACTGGCTGATTTTTTGAATGTATCGCGACCTTCCCTTTCGAGGGAGATGTGCAATATGAGGGATGAAGGAGTTATTGATTTTCACAAGGCATCCGTCCGCATAAAGGATATAGAGGCATTAAGAAGAATGGCGCAATGATCATGCATTATTATGCGGAAAATATTATGGAAATTGCATTGTAGAAAGGTTTAGAGCCTGTTAATGGCAAATGTTCCGGTTGACATTTCTCAGTAATATTGTTATTATTTTTACAAGCATTGGTAGGATGGAAGGTTAGGTTAAATTTTATAACCGATGGTTTTGAAAAAAAGTAGGATGGTTGGATGGTAGGTATATAGCTTTATATACTCTTTGGCATACTTATGCATCTTAAACCCCTACGGGGGTTTTTTGTTTTATTTGAGCATGGGGGAGAAGGGAAAATGTTTAACAAAACTAGGTTTTTTATGTTTTTTGCAATGCTGGTGATGGCAGTTGGTTTGGTCTCGTGTTCATTGGCAAGTATAGCCGGTCAAAAAGGACTAACGAAATATGAAAGTGCGGAAGAAAATGGGGTAATAAAGCTTAAACTTGCCCATTTTTTCCCTGCCACCCACCCGGTGGAAGCTGAATTATTGAAAGAATGGTCCGAAGCCGTTGAACGGGCTACCGAGGGCAGGGTGGAAATAATCAGATATCCCGGTGAAACCCTGCTGAAAGCTAATGATATATACCAGGGGGTGCTGGATGGTGTGGCAGATATCGGCCTGTCGTGCTTCTCATACACAAGAGGCCGTTTTCCCGTGCTGGAAGTCTTTGAACTTCCTGGAATTGTGTACAACAGCGCTGAGGTGGCCAGCAAAGTAGCCTGGGAGGGGATAAAGATACTACGGCCTGAGGAAATACAGGATACCAGGCTGATGATGGTGTTGGCAACCGGTTCGGGGGATTTATTTGCAAAAGAAGCGATACGCAACTTAAAGGATCTCCGGGGAATGGAGTTAAGGGCTACCGGCCTCAGTGCCAGGACCCTTGACATGTTGGGGGCAATACCTATTGCAATGGCTCAGTCGGAGGCTTATGAGGCTCTGTCCAAGGGAATGGTAAAGGGCAATCTTGCTCCTGTGGAAGTGTTAAAAGGCTGGAAACATGCAGAAGTTACCAAATATTTGACCAAGACGCCTTTTCTGTATAATACACTGTTTTTTCTGACGATGAATTTAGAGAAGTGGAATTCGCTGCCGTCTCATATACAGAGGGCCATCGAAGATGTGAACGAAAGGTGCTTTTATGAAATAGCGGCCGGTTTATGGGATAAGCAAAATGAGGATGCCCTTAATTGGGCTGTCAATGAGATGGGTATGGAGATAATCGAACTCTCGGAGGAAGAAATGCTTATGTGGATCAGGAGAGTTGAGCCCATCCACAAGGAATATACAAAAAAACTGAACAAAAGAGGGTTAAATGGACGGGAAATATTGGACACGGTTAAACAGCTTGCTGAAAAATACAATAAGGGGATGGCGGATGGAGGGAGATAATATGGGTTGGTTTGAAAGCTTGCTTAACAGAATAAGCCGGTCCATGGACGCTGTTGTCGGCTGGGGAATTGTGGTCATAATGGCATTTACCGTTATTAATATACTGACAAGGCGTTTGGTTGGCTGGTCAATTTTAGGCAGCTCCGAGTATGTCAGCGTGCTGATGGCTATTATAATTGGCTGTTCCTTAGCTTATTGCGCCATGCTGGACGGGCATATCAGCGTTGAAGTTCTGGTGCAAAAATTTCCTCTAGCAGTAAAAAGGCTGCTTATTGCTGTTTTAAGAGTTATATCCTTCCTGTTCTTCATGTTTGCTGCATGGCAGCTAATACGGTACGGGAACAGGATCAGGGTAAGCGGTGAGGTTACTCCCACAGCTGAAATTCAGTTTTATCCATTTATATATATCGTTGCTTTTGGAATCTTCATTCTTTCGCTTGTTAACCTGGTTTTGGCTATAAAAACATTAAAGGGGTCGGATAAGGATGAGTGAACCGTTTGTTGGTTTGGCAGGTATATTTGTATTCTTAATACTACTGGGATTGAATGTACCGATTGCTTATGCTATGGCTATTGTGGGGCTGGCAGGCTTTAGCTATTTGGTTTCCCCATCGGCAGCTTTTAGCATGCTGGCAACAGAAATATATTCAAGCTTTACTTCCTATTCGTTGAGCGTAATTCCCATGTTTATATGGATGGGATTTTTGGCGTATTATTCCGGGATAGGTACCAGGCTGTACCGGTTTGCATATAATTTTGTCGGGCATCGTACCGGCGGGCTGGCTATGGCAACCGAAGCTGCGTGCGCTATATTTGGCGCTATCTGTGGGTCCAACACGGCAACCGCTGCCACAATGGGAGCCATTGCGCTGCCGGAAATGAGGAAATACAAATATGACGATTCCCTGTCCACCGCCAGCGTAGCCGCCGGGGGAGCTTTGGGAATACTAATTCCGCCCAGCGTTATATTGCTGGTTTATGGGGTATCAACCCAGCAATCGGTGGGAAAGCTGTTTATGGCAGGAATCTTTCCCGGCATTCTTCTTATGGTATTGTATATGTTGGTCATACGGCTTGTGGTGTCCGTAAATCCCGATTTGGCACCTGCAGGCGAAAAAACAAACAAGTCTGAAAAACTGAATTCTCTCAGAAATGGTGTATGGGAAGTCATTGCGGTGTTCAGCATATCTCTGGGCGGCTTGTTTGCAGGTTGGTTTACGCCAACCGAAGCTGGTTCGGTGGGATGTGCCGGCATTTTGCTGGTAGCCGTTGCAAGGCGTCAGCTTACCAGGGCAGATTTTATAAAGTCTCTCCAGGATACCACCAGGACTACGGCCATGATCATGTTAATGGTGGCGGGAGCCATGGTGTTCGGGCGCTTTATAGCAATAAGCAGGTTGCCTTTTGGATTGGCAAACTGGGTATCCATGCTGGATTTGCCCCCCTATTTGGTAATGATATGCATTATTCTAGTATACCTGATACTCGGGTGTTTTATTGATGCCCTGGCGCTTATTCTGCTTACCATCCCGATATTCTATCCCGTGATAAAGATGCTGGGTTTTGATCCTATATGGTTTGGCGTGATAATTGCCATTGTGGTGGCTATGGGCGTTATTACTCCCCCTGTGGGCATGAACGTTTTTGTTGTTAAGGGCATTGCAAAAGATGTTTCCCTTGAGACCATATTCAAGGGTGTCTGGCCGTTTTTACTGGCCGCCCTTACGTGCGTGCTCCTTTTGATTGCATTTCCCCAGATAGCTACATTTCTGCCGGAGTTATTATCCTGAAGGGCGCGGCTCGCATCCTATCAGGATAATTACCCGGTACATATCTTTAACTTAAAAACGAAAAGTGTATCCCATATATTTGCAGAATATTAAGGAAATCTTTATTATATACCTTGGACTGTCTTTTTGGTTGAATTAAACCCAGAAACATGATAGATTTGAATAGCAGGGGAAAATAAAGCAGAAAATTTGGTAACAATAGGGACAATATAAAATGAACATATAACAGGTGAGGTGCAAAACATTGAGAAATGTTTTTCAATATTCAATATCCACCGGAAAAAAGGAGGAGTTTATAGACATAACCCATCTTTTGAATCGTGCAATTGAAGACAGCGGTATTCAAAATGGATTGGCGGTGGTGTTTTGTCCGCATACCACAGCGGGGATAACCATCAACGAAAACGCCGATCCGGATGTTGTTTTTGACATAATAAAGATTCTGGACAGGGTGTTTCCCGCTCGGGGAGATTACAGACATTTTGAGGGCAATTCTCATGCCCACGCGAAAGCTTCCTGCATCGGTTCCAGCTGCAGTGTAATTGTCGCCGACGGAAAGCCTTTGCTGGGGACATGGCAGGGTGTATACTTTTGCGAATTTGATGGTCCCCGGTCACGAAGGGTATACATAAGCTGTATCGGAACAAAACAGCATTGACGATGAAGGAACGCAAGGAAATGATGGATATGCAAACTAACCGGGGAATAAATGTGTTATATGAGGATAATCATCTTTTGGTGGTGGAAAAGCCGGTAAACATGCTGTCCCAGGGCGACGTTACGGGGGATGCCGATCTGCTGTCGGTATTGAAGGATTATATTAAAGAAAAATACCGTAAACCGGGCAACGTTTACTTGGGCTTGGTTCACAGGTTGGATCGCCCGGTGGGCGGTGTAATGGTCTTTGCCAGAACTTCAAAAGCAGCTTCGAGATTATCCGAGCAAATACGAAGGGGATCTTTTAGAAAGATATATCTTGCGGTGATAAGGGGAAAGTCAGAGAAAAGGGGAAGGCTGATACACTATTTATATAAGGACAACAGGACCAACAGGGTTTTTTGTTATGAAACGCCTCAGTATAATGCAAAGGAAGCCGTGCTGGAATACGAGATGCTGGAATGCTCGGACAATTGCAAAACCAATGATATTCTAAGCTTGGTGAAGATAGATCTGATTACCGGCCGGCCTCATCAGATAAGGGTCCAATTCTCATGTTCAGGCTTCCCCTTGTACGGGGACCAGAAATACGGGCAGCATGTCAATAAACCGGGGCAGCAATTGGCTTTGTGGTCGGCTTCAATTAAGTTTATGCATCCTACGCTAAGAGAGGAAATGGTATTCAAATGCTTCCCACCGGCTTGCCATCCCTGGGATAGGTTTGAGGTGATGGATAAGTTGAAAGCCGGTATGTATAAGCTTATTTAAGGTGCCTCGGAAAACGGGGATGAGAGTCATGATACGATGATTCATTGAGGGGGGATTGGAAAGATGTATTTTGAAGCTGCAGGTAAACATAATACCGAAAAGACGGTGGAACTGGCTTTAAAAACCGCGCGGGAAAGAGGGATAGGCCATATTGTTGTGGCCTCCAATACAGGTTGCACAGCTGGCTTTTTAAAGAATGCCACTGACTTGGAGAGGGTATGCGTTACCCATGTGAATGGTTTTAAACAGCCGGGCCAGAACGAGATGCCGGAGGATGTTCGTAATCAGCTGGTTCAATCTGGTATGAAAGTACTCACCACGACTCATGTGCTGAGCGGTGCAGAAAGAGGGATAAGCAGAAAATTCGGCGGTACGTATCCGGTTGAGATAATGGCCCATACTTTAAGAATGTTTGGACAAGGAGTAAAGGTATGTGTTGAAATTGCGGTTATGGCTTTGGATGCCGGCCTTATACCGTACGGCCAGCCTGTTATTGCTATAGGTGGTACCGGTCGGGGAGCCGATACTGCCGTGATAATTACTCCGGCCCATGCCAGCAACATACTTGATACCAGGATACATGAGATAATATGTAAGCCTTATTAATGCTAATTACTTGGTGGAAGAAAAGGATCTGCCATTCTTTTTGGGGGAAATAACATATAGAATTTTTCAGTTGCATATAAGCCAATGCCTTCAGTCTTTGCATTACAGCAGAAGGCATTGGCTTTTTTATTAATAACTGCATATGATAAAAAAACCTATATCTGTCGACCAGGGTCAGGATAAAATACTAACAGTATTACTGATGATTTTATTAGAATATAAGGTTTATACCAAGGGAAATATAAAATGAGGATGTACAATCGTTAGCGAAAGGTGGGATAGCATGCCATTGGGATTGACGCTGTTGACAGTTGCTACTCTATTGGTATTGTTCGGCGTAGGACAACGAATGCTTGACAGAATGCGATTGAGCGATAAAGCCGCCGTGCTGTTTATGGTGGCAATATTTATTGGAAGCCTTATTCCGGACATACCTCTGGGAAGGGATTTGTTCGTAAACATCGGCGGGGCTGTTGTGCCGCTTATACTTGTTATTTATCTGTTTGCTAAGGCGGGTAGCGGCATGGAAAAGGTCAGAGCCGGAATAGCTGCTCTGTTGTCCGGTTTGGGAGTTTATCTTGCCGGACGTTACATGCCTTCGGAACCGGAGACAATCGTAATCGATCCCAACTATGTCTACGGTATCATTGCTGGGGTTATCGGCTATTTATTTGGGCGCTCCCGAAGAGCTTCATTCATAGCCGGAGTGCTGGGTGTAATATTGGCAGACCTGGCTCAGGGAATTGAAAATTTGATTCTAGGCATTCCAAGCAGGATACGATTGGGGGGCGCAGGAGCCGTGGATGCTGTGGTGATAGCAGGCTTTCTGGCGGTAATACTGGCGGAGGTAGTGGGAGAATTGCGTGAAAGGCTTCAGGGTGGGACAGCTAAAAAATCCATGGTCTACCAACGGGGTGAATTTATGAAAAAGAGTTCCGATGAAAATCAGCAAACAGGAGGTGGGGATGAGAATGAATAAGAGGGCAAGCATATTGTTAACGGCATGTCTGCTGCTTGCTGGAGTTGGAAGCGGTGTTCCAAAGGTTCACGCCGATGACTGGTTTGAGGACAAAACGGGATACTACACCCTGGTTGATGAGTCGGGGAACGAGCTGACCATGATGGCCAGAGAAATGCTGGTAAAAGATGAGTATATAAGCGGCGATAATAAACATTATTCCATAATATCAGTGGACAAAGACAAAAAAAAGGCTGTAGCAAAATATTTGGGTGATGTTCAGCTCCCGGAAATAGAGGAGGATACCGCATCTATTGATGTGTTGGCACAGGAGCTGGACAAGAGCAGGAATATACTTCTGTATTCTACCCACACCGATGAATCCTATATTCCCTCTGACGGTTCCCATTCCAGGCCCGGTGAAGGGGGAATTCTGGATGTGGCTGAAACATTCAAAAACGCTTTACAGAGCAGGGGAATCAATGCCGTATTGGACAAAACCCCCCATGAACCCCATGATGCAGGGGCTTACAGGCGTTCCAGACAGACAGCCATAAATTTGATTAAGAAGTATTCACCCGTTGCTGCTATATTTGATATTCACAGGGATGCGGTGCCTGCCCGTGTCTATGTTACAAGAGTGGCTGGGCAGCCGATGACAAAGGTCAGAATTGTGGTAGGTTCCCGGAATCAAAACAGAAAAGCAAATGAGGAGCTGGCATATAAGATCAAAGCCGTGGCAGATAAAGTCTACCCTGGGCTTATAAAGGACATATATATAGGAGCGGGGGCATACAATCAGGAACTGTCTCCCCGATCCCTGTTATTTGAATTCGGTACCCACGAAAACAGCAAGGAAGCAGCCCAGAGGGCAGCGGAACATTTGGCGGTTGTGATCGATAAGGCCATGTTTGGCGGTAAGGTGCAGGGCAAGACTCAGGAAGGGGAGGAAAAGGGAACTTACAGGCCGGAACCAATTGATCGGGAGGATACACGGGGAGGAAGGAGCGGGATGCTTTGGCTGTTGCTGGCTCTGGTCATTGGAGCGGGGATATTTTTCTTTATAAGCGGTGGTGGGAGGGAAATGATGTCAAAGGTTACCGGTACTTTTGATAGTAAGGATAAGGACGGAAAACGAAAACGGTAATATTCTTGACCGAGTTGCTGGTATCCTCGAGCAGCTCGGTTTTTTAATAATTCATTTCAATTTGCAGCAATATGAGGGGAGAAACCGAAATTGAAAGTCGTCTATTGTGGATATCGAGGAACGTATGGAGCCCTGTTAACAGCGGCGATCCATCTGGGATTGCATGAAGGAGCTGGCTTTTGTGATAAAAGGCATATAAAAAAATATTTTGAGATATGCCGTTTATACGGCGAGCAATATGGGAATTTAATCTATATAGGAGTGGATGAAGGTTTAAGGGAGATATATATCCTGGGATGCAAAAGATATTTTTCCGTTATTAGAAAGGCACATGTACACATGAATAGGATATTTAAGCCGGAAGAGAACATCTATCATCTGGATGTAGGAAGATTGGAAGGAATACTCCCCAGAATAATAGGTTTTATGCTGGCACGCCGATTTAGCGAAAGGCTCTGCGAGAAGTTGTTTTCATATTGGTTAATTCGAAAGTATCATGAATTTTCTAGAATGGCAACAACTATAAAACATAAGCTGGAAAACGGAGAAAGGATAGGGGAGTGGGAATTAATGAGATGAAGCTGTTCTATCATTGTTATGGAGGAGCCCATACATCCGTTACCTGTGCGTCAATTCATTTAAATTACCTTCCAAATGACCGGATACCCAAAACATGCGAGTTTAAAGCTATACCATTTTATGATAAAATGGAAAATAAGGAATTGGGAAAGCCGGTATACATGGGACGGGACGATATGGGATGGGATATTTACGTAGTTGGAATGAAAGACGGAAAAAATGTGGTCATCCCGGCGATAATAAGCTATCTCAATGCCAACAATGTTTCCCGCCGGGAGGTGTTGTTTGTCAGTGCTCTGGTGCAATTGCATCCCATAACCGCCATTGGCGGAATCGTATCAAGAAGATTGGGTTTGGCGTTTATAGGAAGGCCTATGACCATATGGGGTATAAGAAGGAGTTATCCCCACCTGGTAGAGCTGGTAAACAAGGTAAAACAAAATATTGCGGCCAAGCATGATTCTTATTGACTTGAGACGGATTTTGGATAATAATAAAAGTGTAATCAGATTTAGTATCAGGTAATAAAAACAGCTAATAATATTGAGGGAGAGGATAAAACTGACAAGGCATAGAATTTCAGGCGTTGTTCCCGGTAGTATTGCCGAGGAGGTGGGCATAGAGGCAGGAGATTTACTGGTTGCAATTGACGGACGACCGGTTCGGGATATAATAGATTTTATCGAATGGACCAGTGTCGATACAGTAAGTATTACCATAAAAAAGAGGGACGGACAGGAGTGGATAATAGATATTGAAAAGGAGCCCGATGATGATTTTGGTATTATCTTTGAACAGCCGCTCCTGGACAGGCAGCGATCATGCAGCAATCGCTGTATATTCTGTTTTATCGATCAGCTTCCCAAGGGTATGCGCCCGACCCTGTATTGCAAGGATGATGACTGGCGGTTATCATTTTTGATGGGCAATTATATAACCCTTACCAATTTGACGCAGCGGGATATAAAGCGGATAGTGGACAGACATATAAGTCCTCTGCATGTTTCGGTGCATACAACCGATCCTGAGTTACGGCATCGGATGATGGGAAACAGGCGAGCCGGAGAAATTATGTCCCTATTGAAGACATTTGAAAAGGCCAATATATCCGTTCATTGCCAAATTGTGCTGTGTCGCAATTGGAACGATGGCGCTCAACTGGAACGAACTTTAGCCGATCTCTGGGATTTGAGAGCTGTTGTGAAATCGGTAGCAGTGGTGCCGGTCGGTCTGACCAAGTACAGAGAAGGGCTGACGTACCTTTTGGATTTTGACTCGATATCGGCGGCCCGGGTCCTGGAGCAGATAGAGCGGTGGCAGGATAAATGCCGTAAGGAGGGGGACACCGCATTTGTATTTGCTGCTGATGAATTTTACATCCTTGCCGGTAGGGGGATTCCACCTTATGAGGATTATGAAGATTTTCCCCAGTTGGAGAACGGAGTTGGGTTGATGGCCAGGTTCATCCGTGAATTCGATGAAGCCATTGATGATTACCGTAAACTCCGTTATGACGGCAAGGAGATTAAGGAAATCTCTGTTGCCACCGGCGTGTCTGCTTATCCTGCAATAAGAGCAATGATGGACAGGGTACGGGAGGTTATGGGAATACCCGTAAATGCATATGCCATATCAAACCATTTTTTTGGTGAGAAGGTCACGGTGGCCGGGTTGATAACCGGTCAGGATATTATAAGTCAGCTAAAGGACAAAGAATTAGGGAGTTGGCTGTTGATACCCAATATCATGTTGCGCAAAGGTGAGGATGTATTTCTGGACGATGTTACTTTGGATGAATTGAGCCTGTCACTGGGAGTTCCGGTTGTTCCGGTGCCGATTGATGGCAGGGAATTTCTTGAGGTTATATCAAGAATTGCTGGATGTCGGTGAGGGGGTGTAAAGCGAGTATGGCCAAACCTATTGTGGCAATAGTCGGACGACCTAATGTCGGCAAATCAACCTTTTTTAACAATATAATCGGTAAGAGGATATCGATTGTTGATGATCAACCGGGAGTAACCAGAGACAGGATCTACGCTGATGCCGAGTGGTTGGATAAGCGATTTACCCTGGTAGATACGGGAGGACTTGATCCGAGGAGCAACGATGAATTACTGGTTCTGATGAGGCGGCAGGTTGAAATAGCCATTGAAACGGCCGATGTAATCATTTTTCTGACGGATGGGAGGGCCGGCGTTACTCCTGTAGACCGGGAGGTGGCAGATTATCTCAGAAAAACCCAAAAACCCGTGCTGTTGGCCGTTAACAAGATTGATACACCTGAAGATGAAGATCTGGTGCTGGAATTCTATAATCTTGCATTGGGACCGGTGATAGGGATTTCGGCTTCCCATAAAAGGGGATTCGGGGATCTGCTCGATATGATAATTAGCTACTTCCCGGAATTAGAAGCAGACGCTCAGGATGAACAGGTTATAAAGATTGCGGTGGTTGGTAAACCCAATGTAGGCAAATCTTCGCTGGTTAACCGTATTCTGGGTGAAGAGCGGGTAATTGTAAGCGATATTCCCGGAACCACCAGAGATGCAGTTGATACTCCCTTTAAAATCGGTGAGCGGAAATATGTAATAATTGATACTGCCGGAATTCGAAGAAAAAGCCGAATAAGCGAGTCGCTGGAACACTACAGTGTGCTCCGGGCCCTTACTGCCATCAGACGGTGCGATGTGGCATTAATTATAATTGATGCAACTCAGGAGGCAACGGAACAGGATGCCAAAATCGCCGGTCTGGTGCATGAAGAGGGAAAGGCTTCCATCATCGTTGTTAACAAATGGGATTTGATTGAAAAGGATAACTATACCGTAGACGAATTTCGTCAAAGGATAATGCAAAGGCTGGGCTTTTTGAGCTATGCTCCAATCCTGTTTACATCCGCAAAAACCGGCCAAAGGGTAAACAGGATAATCAATTTGGTGAACGATGTTTATGAGAGGTATACCTACCGTATCTCCACCGGTGTGCTGAATGATTGCGTTTCGGATGCGGTTGCCATTACCCCGCCGCCTTCGGATAAGGGAAGGAGATTAAAGATCTATTACAGCACCCAGGTTTCGGTTAAACCACCTACATTTGTTTTGTTCGTCAATGAACCCGATTATATGCAATTATCGTACCAAAGATATTTGGAAAACTATCTGCGAAAAACATTTGGACTCGATGGAACTCCTATAAAGTTTTTGGTCCGTCAAAAGAAATAACAATGGAGGTATTAGGATGAAACTCATTTTCACGGTTGTTTTAGCTTACCTAATAGGAAGCATACCGCCATCATTTTTAGCTGGTAAGATATGTAAAAAAATTGATATAAGGCAGTACGGCAGTGGTAATGCCGGAGCAACCAACGCCTTCAGGGTTCTAGGGCTGAAAGCCGGCATCGGGGTATTTTTGGCGGATGTGTTAAAGGGAGTTATAGCAGTCCTTATAGGAGGATGGATTGCCGGAAGAACAGGTGCCTTTGTAGCCGGGGCTGCGGCAATTGTGGGACATGATTGGTCGGTATTTTTAAACTTCAAAGGGGGAAAAGGCATTGCCACATCCTTTGGCGTTATACTGATGCTTTTCCCCGTCATAAGCGGTATACTCTTCATCATAGGTGTCATTATTATTGCCGTCACCAGATATGTTTCGTTAGCTTCCATTACTGCGGCTGTATTACTGCCGATACTGTTAATAATATACGGATACGATTGGAAAATAGTGTTATTTGGCTTGTTTTTGGGGGGGCTGGCATTGTATAGGCACCGAAGCAATATTTCCCGCTTGCTGTCGGGCAGGGAACACAAGTTGGGTGAACGGTCAAGGGTACGGTAGGCGGGTGTAATACCATTTTTTCCGATAACTTGTCATAAAACTCATTCCCCTTCAATATATATTAATATGCATAACTATGGTTGGCTGCGTATATAATGCACGTGCACGCACCGGTTGCAGGATAAGGGATTGCTCCGGTTAAGGCTGGAAAAGGGCTATGGATAAAAAGGAGGGGAATGGATGGAAAGGTTTGATTTATATCGGGATATAGCCGAGCGAACCGAAGGTGATATATACATAGGGGTAGTTGGACCTGTACGTACTGGCAAATCAACCTTGATAAAAAAATTTATGGATTTATTGGTTTTACCCAATATGGAGGACGGTTTCAAAAAGGAGCGGACGAAGGATGAAATGCCCCAAAGCGGAACCGGCCGTTCTATTATGACAACCCAGCCTAAGTTTGTTCCGAATGAAGCGGTTGAGATAACCATAAAGGAGACGGCCAACTTAAAAGTGAGAATGGTCGACTGCGTTGGATATCTGGTAAAGGGTGCCATCGGGCACATGGAAGGTGACGGTCCCCGGATGGTCCGCACGCCCTGGTATGACTACGATATTCCTTTTGAAGAGGCAGCTGAGCTGGGAACAAGGAAGGTAATTACCGATCATTCGACAATCGGGCTGGTTGTTACCACCGACGGCAGCATAACCGAAATACCAAGGGCTAATTATGTGGAAGCCGAGGAGAGGGTTATAAGGGAGCTGAAGGAGCTGAATAAGCCGTTTATTGTCATATTGAACTCAAGGAACCCCGAGAACCATGAAACCATCACATTGAAAAATGCTTTGGAAGAAAAGTACGATGTGCCGGTACTGGCGCTGGATGTATTAAATCTCACCATCCAGGACATAAACAACATATTGAGCAGTGTGTTGTTTGAGTTTCCGTTAACCGAAATAAAGATCGATATTCCCAGATGGGTGCAAACGCTGGATGAGGACCATTGGTTGGTCGAATACATTCTGGAATATGTTAAGAATATTATCGATAATGTTTACAGGGTGAGGGATGTTGAAAGGATCGGAATAGCGGATGAACAGATGGAATATATAGAATGGCCCAAGATCAGCAACATTAAGCTTGGAAGCGGAGAGGTAGTCATTGACGTTGACGTTAAGCCGGGAATGTTCTATAGGATCCTCGGCGAGGAATGTGGCTATAAGATTGAAGGGGATTATCAGTTGATAGGTTTGATGAAGCAGCTGGCAGTTGCCAAGAAAGAATACGATCGGATAGCGGAGGCCTTGCATGATGTAAGGGAAACGGGGTATGGAATGGTGCCTCCGTCCATGGAAGAGCTGACCCTGGAGGAGCCCGAAATCGTAAGGAGGGGCAACAGCTTTGGTGTTCGGCTTAAAGCCAGCGCTCCGTCGCTGCATTTTATACGGGCCGATATACAGACCGAGGTATCTCCCATTGTGGGTACCGAAAGGCAAAGCGAGGAGTTGGTCAAGTATTTGCTGGAGGAGTTTGAAAACGATCCATCCATGTTGTGGAATACAAATATCTTCGGTAAATCTCTGCACGAACTGGTAAAAGAAGGATTGGCCAACAAGCTCATGAGAATGCCGGAGGATGCTCAATTCAAGATTCAGGAAACTTTACAGAGGATAATTAATGAGGGAAGCGGAGGTCTCATCTGCATAATATTATAGAGGGATAATCCTGGAGTTAAACTCCGGGAGCATCCCTTTATTTCATTTATTGCCTTTTATTCTTCTTTTCCTCCTTTCTGCGGACATGTCATCAATCCTCCTGATCAATCTCCCTGATCTTCTTAATTTTGCAGTGTTAATATTGTTTATACTTTTCGGGACGGGATAGCTTAACCAATGTTTATAAGCGATCTTGACCAGGGGCATCTTATTGTTGAAAACTATGTATCTGTTTTGTGGATAATAATTCGACTTTATGGGTATAGAAATATTTTACTAAAGAATAATATTTTTAAAGGATTTTTGAAAAAAAAGACGAAATAATAAGATGTTCCTGTGATGTGCTAAAGCATTGCGCTAAAGATTTGGGAGGGATATGGATGAATGTGGAAACGATAGACATAGGCAAAGGTGTGCGATTATTCGTTTTGCCTACCGAGAAGTTTAAAACCGTAACAATGAGCTTTTGTTTTCACAGGGATTTGGATAATGACTATACGTATAATGCTTTAATACCCGCAGTGCTGAGAAGAGGCTGCGAAGGCTTTGTTACTCTTATGGATATTCAACGGCATATGGAAAATCTGTACGGAGCCCTTTTTGATGTGGGAGTGCAAAAGAAGGGAGAACGACAGATACTGCGGTTTTCAATGGAAGTGGTTAATGATGATTATGTGGGCAACCGGGGTCTGTTAGCCCAATCATTTTATTTTATGAATCGGATTATCAATCGGCCTGTATTGCAGGAGGGCGGTTTTGTAAAGGACTATATAGAGCAGGAAAAGGAGAATTTAAGAAATAGAATTCGTTCGCTGATAAATGATAAAATTCAGTACAGCCTTGAGAGATGTGCCCAGGAGATGTGTAAGGAAGAGAAATATAGCAGGTATGTATTCGGCAGCGAAGAGGATTTAAATGTGCTGGACCATGACAGGCTGTATGAGGTATACAAGGACGTTGTAGGCACCAGTCCGCTGGATATATTTGTTGTGGGAGATGTGGCTCCTGAAAAGGTCAAACTGCTGCTGGAGCAGAGTCTACCCATGGATAGGAGCAGGGTAAAAACCATCCCGAAGACACCCTATAAGAAATTACAGGCAAAGGTGAAAGAAGTAACCGAAGAGATGGATGTAAATCAGGGGAAACTTGTCATAGGCTTTAGGACCAATGTAGCTGCCAGAGATAAGGAATTCTTTCCTTTGCTGGTATACAGCAGTATTCTGGGAGGAGGTCCCCATTCAAAGCTTTTTATTAACGTCAGAGAAAAGGCCAGCCTGGCATACTATGCATTTGCCCGCCTTGAAAAATTCAAAGGGCTTATGTTTGTCAGCGCGGGCATTGATGTGGATAAGCGGCAGCAAACGCTGGATATTATAATGGAACAAATAGATGCTATAGCCAAAGGGGAAATAAGCCAGCATGAGTATGAAGGAGCATTGAATTCATTAGTTACCTCCATTACAGGTACGGCAGATCAGCCATCTCAGCTAATAGATTATTACCTGGGAAATAGCATACTTGAATCCAACATTACCCTAGAGGAGTTTGTTGAAAATATTAAAAATGTCAGCATTGATCAGGTTGTTGAGGTTTCAAGGATGGTCATTATGGATACCGTTTACTTTTTAACAAACAAGAGGAAGGGATGTATTGTCCATGAAACGAATAATTAACAGCGATGTATTAAGAGAAAGGCTTATACACTATAAACACAGATATGGCCTGAACGTATATATACTTCCCAGACCGACATATAAAAAGCAATTTGCAATTTATGCCGCTCACTATGGATCTAATGACAGTCATTTTGTTGTGCCCGGTGATACGCAACCGATAAAGGTTCCGGAGGGGATTGCCCATTTTCTGGAACACAAGCTTTTTGAAAAACAGGATGGCAATGTGTTTGAGGAATATTCAAAATTAGGAGCAAATCCCAATGCGTTTACCAGCTTTACTACAACGGCCTATCATTTTACTTCCACCGGCAATTTTTATGAATGCCTGGATATATTAATAGATTTTGTAGGGGATCCATATTTTACCGACCAGACCGTTGAAAAGGAGAAGGGTATAATTACCCAGGAGATAACGATGTATCAGGATAATCCTAACTGGCGGGTGTATTTTAATCTGTTAAAGGGCTTATATCATGAGCATCCGGTCAGAAATGATATAGCAGGAACTGTAGAATCCATTCAAAAAATCGATAAGGATACTCTATATAAGTGTTACGAAACCTTTTATCACCCTTCCAATATGGTTTTATTTGCAACAGGGGATATCGATGCCGACACGGTAATCAAAAAGGTGGAGGCTTATTTTAGCAAGAGAGATTTATCCAAACAGGACAGGATAGACAGAATATATCCCGATGAGCCTAAAGAGGTTGCCGAGCCTGTGATAAAGGAAAAACTTCCCGTACCCAGACCGCTGTTTTTATTGGGCTTTAAAGACAAAGTGGAAAGAAGATCAAGCCAGCAGCTTCTCGATCATCTCATACTAAATGATATAATAGTGGATATGCTGATAGGACCCGCTTCTGAGCTTTACAACCGGTTATATGAAGAGGGGCTTATTGATTCCACCTTCAGTGCGGATTATGTAGGGGAAATGGAATACGGGCATATAATTCTGGGAGGGGAATCTGCCGACCCTGAAAAGGTTGTTGACATGGTATATCGGGAGATAGAAAAAGTTAAAAGCAAACCGTGGGAGCAGGAATACTTTTTAAGGCTTAAGAGGAAAAAGATCGGAGAGTATATCAGGAGTTTTAACTCTCTGGAATCGGTGGGTGTAATGTTTGTATCATTGTTTTTCAGGGACATAGGTTTGTTTGAATATTTGGAACGGCTGGAACGAATGAATTATGAAGAGTTAAGAACCCACTTCAACATGTTCTTTGATGATTACCAAAGCAGTTTGTCCATGATTTTACCCAGATAAACTTGCCATATAAACATGTTTTAAAAGGGGGAAAAATGTATTATGCATGTGGATCCGGTAGCATTTGAACTGTTCGGGCGTCCAGTATACTGGTATGGCATACTTATTGCTGTAAGCGTGCTTGTTGGTATATATCTCGCAATGAGATATGCAAAAAGGTTGAATTACGATCCGGAAATGATCGTGGATTTTTGTCTGCTTGCCATTCCATTGGGTATTATCGGTGCAAGGTTATATTATGTAATTTTTGAATGGGATGTGTACAAGGATAACCCGCTGGATATCGTTAAGATATGGGAAGGCGGCCTTGCCATATATGGAGCTGTGATTGGAGGGCTTGTGGCAGCATTTATATTTTCACATTGGCGAAAAATGAATTTCTGGGATTTGGTGGATATTGTATCCCCCAGCCTTATCCTGGGTCAGGCCATTGGCCGATGGGGCAATTTCTTTAATCAGGAAGCATATGGGAGAATTGTTACCGATAAGGCATGGCAGTGGTTTCCGTATGCAGTCTATATAGAAGCCAGGCAAGAATGGCACATGGCTACTTTCTTTTACGAATCGATGTGGAACCTTTTGGTATTTCTATTCTTGTTAAACTTTCGAAAGCGAAGAAAAATATCAGGAGAAGTGTTTCTCGTGTATTTGTTCCTCTATTCCTGCGGGCGAGTTGTGATTGAAGGTTTGCGTACCGACAGCCTGTATCTGGGACCAGTCAGGATATCACAGCTTTTGTCCGCCGTATTGATCGTATTATCCGCTGTACTATTTGTTATCAGGCGGAAAAAGCATACAGCCGTTTCTCAGGATGAAGCGTGCGAAAATAATCTGGTGCTCCAGGCCGAGGGCATAAATGATGTTTCTCTGCCAAGCGATGAGCCGGAAATACCGAGTGAGCCTAACACAGAAGACTTATCATCGGAGGATGAACAGCAACATGTAGCTGTTGATGATGGGGAAGGTTCGGCTCCTGAAAACAATGACGATAAAATACAGGATGAAGCACGGGATGTATGAAGCAAACAGCGTTTATAGAGGAGGAATTTACTCCTCTTTTTTTATGATGAAAATGGGATGAAAAATGAAAAGTCGGAAAAAATAACGATATAAGATGCTTTATAAACCATAAGCGAGAAGAAAGGAGAAAGTTTTATGGCTGAAGAGATGGGAAACAAGCAAGCTCAAGATAAAAGGAATAAAGATGAAAGGAGCTGGCTGGGGATAATAATTCGATTTGTTGTTGCCGCAATAGTTTTGATGGTTACATCGTTGATTACCCCGGGCTTTTCGAATATGGGATTTGGAACCGCTTTATT
>LFSE01000105.1 GCA_001513075.1 Clostridiales bacterium DTU074
GGGCTACGTCATATCCAAGTTCTTTAATCTTTTGTATGACATCCCGGTCCAGATATATGGGAGGGTATCCGCCCATCAGGAAATTCTTACTATAGGTATTAAAGCGTACCGGATATATAAGAGCCTTGTCAAAGCCATATGCTTTCAGCTTCCTACATTCCTTTACATAATCAATATCGTCCTGGCAATAGCCAATAAAACACATGATCGCACCAAACAGCCTTTTAAGTGCAGGCCGCTCCTTTATCTTCTCCTCCCAGCTTAAGAACCTGCCCCTTTCGATGACCCGCCTTCGATAGGTTTTGGCAACATCCGTTATGCTGGCCTTTACCGGATACAAACGCACCCGTCTCTCATAACGCATGCTGCCCAATGAGTCCACCTGCAGATTAGCAGCCCAGGTCCTTCCCTCCACATCCTTACCCACCCACCAGAGGCAGTCGTCATAGGTTTCGGCGGCACACAGGAGACCGCCCTTTCGGCCCAAAACACCGAACATGGCCATGGAAAACCCTCCATGGGCGGCTTCACCATATTTGGTTTCAAAAGGTTCTCCCCGCCCGTCCCAGAGCATCCCCTGCATAATCGGCAACAGATACCTGGCCTTTCCACCGGCAGGAAAAAATGAACCGGGCATGGAAATTATACCGAGTTTATCATCCTGATCCGCAGGAAGGATCACCTCTATGTAATCGGAACCAAGGACAAAAATTAAATTGATATGCCCGGCCCCGGCCTGTAAGCGGAGTTTAATTCTGTCCTCCCCAACAATTTCCGCTTTTTTAAGCTCCAAACGGTTTAAAGCAGCTTTCCTTCCCTTGCTGTTATCCACACCTCCGTATACCAACGAACTTTCGTCCAGGGTCCATGTTTCACCCGTCAAAAAATCATTGATGGACATGCCCCTTCCATCTTCCATGCAATACAAGCCCAGCCTGTGGTTTTTCAATGAAATCATTTGTTTTATCCCCCCCGCCTTATTCTCATTTAATGCCCCAGATCTTCCAGCTTTTTCAATATTCTTGCCGGATTGCCCACCACAACCGTTTTAGGCTCCACATCCCTGACCACTACCGCCCCCATTCCAACCAGGCTTTTCTCGCCAACGCTCAGATACTGTTTCACAGTGCTGGCCTGGCCTAAATAAACCTCCCGCTTTATATTTACATGCCCGGCAAGGCTGACACCTGAAGCCAGTATACTTCCTTCTTCAATTATCACATCATGGTTAATGATACATCCCGATAAACAGAATACAAAATCCCCCACAACCGCGTTCAGTCCTACGTAACAGTGAGGAAACAGTACCGTTCCTCGTCCTATTCGGGCGGTACGAGAAACGAAGCAGGATGGATCGATAAGAGTAATAACCCTGTCGGAAAACCGCTGTTTTACTTCAAGCTCAAATGTGTTATCGGGAATTAACAGAGCGTGTCGCAAAGGACCATCAAGATCTTCCAGGCCAAATACCGGATATCCAAGCAATCCCTTATCATCCGGCTTCCTTGCCACAAAACCCAAAAATCTATATTCATTTTTCTGATTATACCGTTCAATTATTTCAACCATTTCACATGCATGTACTCCGTTGCCCAATATCAAAAGATCTCTCATATAAGTCATACCTCTTTCAAACTCACGAAATTGGTATCAAAACATATCAAGTATATAGAGAGCTTTTCTTGGAAACAGGCTATCGAGCAAGCCGGGCTCGCATCTTACCTCTACACAGCCTGCGGTTTGCAACTGGGTTATCGATCGATAACCGGTTATCAATTGGGACAAATGATGTACGCTGCAAATCAGATCAGCTTCTTCTTTTCGCCCGGCAATAACCATCTTTTCTCCGTTTTCCCATTCTATCAGATACCTGTCCGTATTCTTTGGAAAAAAATCATCCCGAACTTCTATTACTGCTTTTCCCCTTCCTGCAGGCGTCTTCATCAATTCCAAGGCCTTTTTTACATGTACCACCCGGTTGCAACCATGAATTCGAATCTGCTGCTGTATGTCCCCCTGTTCAGAAAAGTAGAGGGATATGTCCTCATGTTCGGGTATCACAAATATCAGGTTGCGAAACTGAGAGGCAAAACCATTCAAAAAGGCCATCATCCCTCGGAAAGCATCCCCGTTCAGCCAAACGATTTCTCTCAGCCTCATGTCGGGTTTAACACTGTTCATATCGCTTCTGTCTATGGTGTACTGAAGATATCCTTTTGCATTATCCTCTCCATCATACCAGACATACAGATAAACATTGGATGAATAAGGATCATTCTTGTGAAATCTGCTCCAGTGGCTCTGCCAATCCAGCGCAAGGTTCTTCCCCTGAATGTATTGCTCGTATACCGACTTTATACAGGACGGATCCGTATAGGACAGCAATAACTCCACCTTTCCGGTCTGTCTGAAATGACTCAAGGCAGAAAAGGGCAGGGTGCATTGTACTATACTCATATTAAACTCGTACCCGAATTTGCGATAGTAGGAATAGGAAAAGGGATAAAGAAACGAGAACACATATCCCTCATCATACATCTCTTCCATGATGTATTCAAATAGTTTTCGAACATATCCTTTGTTTCGTTGGCTGGGAAGGGTGGCCACGCCGCCTATTCCCCCGGTTTTGGCAAAGTTACCGTCGAAATATGCACGGAAAGGATGTAAATCCAGGCCGGAACACATCATGCCGTCATCATTAAAAACAGCCCTTACCCTTTCGTAACCTTCCTGAAATTCTTCCGGCTTTTCCTCATATTGGGAATAATCTCTGGGAAACAGGAAAGAAATGCTTTGTATTTTAGAAAACTGAATTCTCTCATCGGGTGTAATTGTCCTGACTTGCATTTAATTCACCATCCCTTGCTATTTATATATTTATATATGTATCCGTAAGTATTAAATAAGCTTCCGTTTCAGGCTTCAAAATCCGGACCGCCCCTCATCAACATCGGAAATGGCCGGGAAAACAATAATTCCAGGCTTTATCAACCCTTTTTCGTATTTTATTATCCATCCTCGTGAATTATCCCCCTTTTATAAATAAATTGCCCCTACATCGGATTATCAAATCTGCTTTCCTTCCCTCCCTGGTATTTCAGCCAAACCAGCCTGTACAAATTCCATTCCTAATTCAAAACCCTTTATGCCGTCATATTATTACTTCAACGATTCTCTTTTCAAGCATCGACTGATCGGCAGCAAAGCCGATTAAGTGCCCATAGATGGAATCATCCAGCACAGTTGATGATATAGAAGGAGCTTCTCCCCGAAGCCGTCGAACAAAATCCTGCACAAGGCGCAGATCACCGCCACCGTGCATATCACTTCCTGTATTAACATTTACCGTTTCCTCAGTGTATTCCTTCCCGGCTTCCAAACATGGATATCGGACAACAAACTGTCCTTCTTCCATCACGCCCTCTATTTCACCTTGGGTGCCAACAATATGTATGACGCGGCACGGCTTTGCAGTAGATCCAATCAAATTATGAGTAGCTATACATCCATCTTCAAATTGTATGATAACCGCCTGATGATCCATAACATCGTTATCACAATGCCATACGCAGCGCCCGTATGGATTATCGGTTTTTAATGATTCTATTTTCACATCAGCGGATGCCTTGCTGCCGCCCAGATGCTCTATGGATTCCCAGGCATAAAAATCCCAGAGACCTTTATCAATATATAATCTCTTTGCAGAATAAGGACACCTGTCCTCTATCCTACAATCGGTCAGGCATCGGGTCCCCGCACCCTCCGGCGCATTCTCCTTTCTAAACTGGGTGAGATCTCCAAAGCTGGCCACCGAAATCGGTGCAACCCCGCTCTTTAGCCATGCTATAATATCCAGGTCATGGCAGCATTTTGCCATCAAAAAGCTTGAGCCACACCTGTCCTTGCTGTTCCATTTCCCCCTGACAAAACCAGTTACCATATGATGATAGCTCACATTCTCGGTTGATTCAATATGGACGACTTTGCCGATCTTCCCTGCTGCAACCCTCTTTTTGATTTCAACATAAAACGGCGCATACCTGAGCACATGGCATATCATAACCAGTCTTCCCGTCTCCCGCGCCGTCTTCCATAAGCTTAATACTTCATCTGCAGAAATGCCTATGGGCTTTTCGAGAAGAACGTTATAACCCTTTTTCAAAAGCGGAATGGTCAGGGGTACATGGAGGGAATCCATCGTCCCATTGATGACGGCATCAGCCACTAAAGGGCGTTCCAACAGCTCATCTATACTTGTAAAAGCACTTTCCTGAGGAATTGAAAACATCCTACTGGTTTCGTTTCTCCTGATAGGATCCGGATCCACCACTCCCACAATTTTGAACTGTTCCGGATGTTTAAGTGCATACGATCCATAGAGCAAACTGCGATGTCCCGCTCCCACAATAACTGCTGTAATTGGTTTGACATTTGACATGTTATTATCACTCCCAATTGAAATAATCGAATCATGGCACTAGCTGCTAAACTGCTATTTAAACTCACTGGTCCAAAAATATTATTTTAACTCGTCTATATGGGCTTTTATCTTGGCAACGGCATTGACGATATCATCCATGTCCGCCTTGGAGCCCAGAAGGACATTGTGAAGCAGCCAAACACCTTCCTCATAACAGGCTTTCTCGGTTACCGGCAAATAAAGCTTATCATAGCCGGCTTTCTCCCTGGAATCAACAAGAGCCGGAAATCTGTAGAGAGGAAGGTAGCCGGAACTTGCCGGTATTCCCTCTGCCTGCAACGCTGCAAGAAACTTCTCCTTCGGTATGCCTCCAAACTCGTCCTTGCAATAACGAAAGATGTAAAGGTGATATGCATGCCTGCTTACACCTTCATCGGGTACAAGGGGTTCCACTCCGCCTATCTGATGCAGGCCTTTTGAAAGATAATCGGCATTTTCTTCACGCAGTCTCATCTGTTCCTCCAGTCGTTCCATTTGAGAGAGGACCAAAGCCGCCTGAAATTCGGTCATGCGGTAATTCCAGCCAAGTATTGGGTGATCATACCATCCTCCCGACTTAACCCTTCCCACGTTCATGAGAGACCATGCCATATCCGCAAGCTTCGGGTCGTTCGTGATGATTATGCCTCCCTCGCCCGCATTCAGATTTTTTGAAGCCTGAAAGCTAAAAGTCCCAATTTCACCGATGGCCCCCACCTTTTTGCCCCTCCACTCGGCTCCCACAGCCTGAGCTGCATCCTCCAATACCATAAGGCCATACTTCTTTGCCACAGCTAAAATTCCATCCATATTTGCAGGGCATCCACCAATATGTACGGGAATAATTGCCTTGGTATTTGGTGTAATGGCTTCTTCAATTTTGGATGGATCGATATTGTAAGTATTGGGGTCTATATCAACAAATTTCGGAATAGCTCCCACCATAACTGCAGCGCTTGCCGTGGCGATAAAGGTATATGCCGGTACTATTACCTCGTCCCCTTCGCCGATACCCATGGCTTTTAAAGCAATCTCAAGGGCAACGGTTCCATTGACGCAAGTAACCCCATATTTTGCATCATGGTATTGAGCAAATCTTTCTTCAAGCTCCTCATTTTTCTTTCCACCGCTCACCCGTCCCCAAGCACCGCTTCTTAACACATTTATAAGGGCATCTTCATCGGACTTTCCAAATATCGGCCATTCAGTAAAAGGCTTTGTCCTCACCGGTGTTCCACCGTTAACAGCCAGTGATGCCATCGCTTATACCTCCTTATTCCTTTTTGTGCAATACCCCCGATTATTGACTGGGCGTATCAACCTGTCATCGCACTCTCCCTTCTATCAAGCGCTTCATGTTCAGACCGAAGATATCCTTTTTTTCTTCATCGCTGATATCTGCCATTGCAACTCTTCCAAAATTTGGCCTAGGATCTAAAAAAGGCATGTCGGTGCCAAACAATACCCTCTTGGAACCTGCTTCCCTAACGAACCACTCTATATTCCCTTCATAAATCCTGGAAATAACAATATCCACGTAAACATTATCACGGCGATTTACCACATCCAAAGCATGGCCCATAGCTTTAACATCGCCGCCGGCATGGCCCATAATAAAGCGGGCGTCGGGATACATACCAGATAGCCTGTCGACGGCCTTCACATCCTCTCCTCCCCATATATGTATGAGTATCGGCAGCTTTTCCTCATTGGCAAGTTCAAAAGCAGCATTATAGTTGATGTTGTCAACCGCAGAGCCATGACATTCAGGATGCAGTTTAATGCCTATAAAACCATTAATGGCTAGACATCGTTTTAATTCATTCTCCATATCCTCAGGATAATTGGGATTTACGGTAACATACCCCAGAAATCTGTCCGGATAACGCTCAACGGCATCTATTACAATATCGTTGCCGTAGCGATAGTTGGGTCCGATGGAGGCATGTGCCGCAACACAAACTTTATCGATACCCAATCTATCCATACCCATTAACATGTCTTCTGCAGAACTGTAGGGTACATTGAAAGCTTTCCATAAGCCAATATGGTTGTGGCAATCAATTATCAATATATCATCAAGGGGTAAGCCTTTCCTAACGCGGTCAGCCATGGTCATCACAGCTTCACCTCCCCGATAAGGGTTTCCAGATTCCGATACGCTATCATCTCCTTTTCTTTGTCGCTGATTCGCGCATAGTTAATCATGGCTACCGCAGCAGAGCCGGAATAAACCGGCATACCGCTGCCGAATATCAAACGGCAGGCCCCAAATCTATTGCAAATTTGTTCTATACCTTGATATACCTGGTATCCGCGGGTCTCAATAAACAAATTTTCAAACATCCTGAATAAAACATATATGTTCCTGTCCATTCTATAATTCACATTTGTCAAGATGAGATTTAACTTAGGATGATTGCTCAACAAATCGTACAGCTCGTTCCATGTAGTCTGATCAAAGCCTAAAATCAAAGGTATTCCATGTTCTTCCAAGGCCTCAAAAAGCTGGCCGCAATTCCATTCGGCCATGCTATATGCATGATCCATAGCACCGGGAAACATGGTAACTGCTTTAACCCCATATGCCTTCATCTGCTCTATCAGCCGGTATGGTTCGGGAAACTCCTGAGTGTGGTGAGGCATCACGGTCCATAAGGGTATTAAAAAAGGATAAACCTTTATTTCATCCATCAACATCCTGTTACCGACGCTCGGAGCATATTCCCGTGCCATACTGTGGTACACCAGTGCCCGTTTGATCCCGTAACGGTCCATCTTTTTGACAAGATCCTCAACTTTATAGAAGGATTCAGGATATAAAATACTGCGCATACCAAAAGAGCAGTTGCAATCAAAAAACTCCAAATCTCCCATGGCTATCCCCCCTGAAAGCATATTTCACAATTCATTCAGTTACCCAGTTGATCAGGATATTAAGCTCACTCCCTATAAACTCAACAAGTATTATGCTATCGCTCAAAATTAATCTAATGTGCTAACGCACATCCCATGAAAACAGGTGTACCTTTTCCGCACCCCAGGTAGCTTCCGGGATAAAGCGAATCGCTGTCGTTTCAATATCTACCTTCAGTCTAACCAACCGCTGATAATTGTTATCAATCCTGAGTACCGTCTTCATTTCACCCTTTTCATCCTTGGCCTCAATCCTAAAAGCTTTAGTCATGCACTCCGGCACCTTTCGGGGTTCGTGATTCAACGGATAATTGCATGGCATATTATGAGCCTTTCGCTCGGTACCGTTAACTTTTTCAGCCCGGTTGAGATCGCTGTCAAATACGAAACGCAATAGCCTGATCCTTTCGGGCTTTTCAAAAGAATACTGCACCCATGAGCCAATGCTTCCGGTCCAGCCGTTATCTTCTTCACCGACAGGACGATCTATTCCGTTCCGAAGAGGCTCCGGATTTCCTTCTAATGCAGTCAATTCAGCCTTTCTCGTCAGTTCAGGTATATCCCTTCTTTTCCATGGGAGATAACAGTCATCCTCCATCAATGTCTTCTGAAGCTCTGTAATTCTGTACTTATAAACACCCCTGGGAGTTAAGCCGTCCCTTACCGCTATGGCGGCTGCCGTTCCCACAGCCTGCCCCAATATTGCACAAGTAGCCATTACCCGGGTTGCACTCATAGCCGCATGGGTTACGCTGATATTCCTCCCTGCAAAGAACAAATTCTCAATATTCCTGGAGTATAGGCATCGATAAGGAATTCCAAAGGGAGACGGTGCAGGATGAAAGATGGTAGGAGGGCCTGGATATTTGAAACCTGCGGGATGATGGTCGTCCATAGTCCATCCTCCATATGCCACTATATCATCAAACTTCCCTTCTGCTCTTACATCATTCTGTGTCATGATGTAATCCCCAACATAGCGCCGGCTTTCACGCTTCCCCGGCAAAAACCCTACCCAATCCAATATCCAGTTCTCAGCCCCATGATCTCCGTGATTTTTTATATGATCCCACACTCCAAAGGCTATCTTAAGAAGTTCATCCCGTATTTCCTCGGTATCATGGATGGAATCCCGGTCACCACCCAGCTCTATCCACCAGAAGTTGCTGGTTCTCACATCATGATCTCTAAAGGGCAAATCATCATCGGATAAATATTTGTTAGCCCAACCGGGCGGGATAAATTTCTGCGGTCTATCGGTCTCTCTCGCCTGAATCAAACAGCTCATCCCCATGGTTTTATTATCAGCCCGCTCCGGCTGTATGTCCTCCCCAAACTCACCGGCAGCCTCACGGCCCATCCGATACTCTGCTCCGGACAGAGGAGCGAGGATGCTGTCCCCCGAACAATCAGCAAACAGATCGGCTTCTACGGTGTGCCATGTTTCGGTGGTCAGCTGCCAGCCCTTTACCGACTTAATACGATTTCCATCCATTTCAATGTCATTGCAGCTACAGTTCAAAAGCAACGTTATATTCTCCTGGAATCTTATCTTCTCGTACAGTATGCTATCCCAAATGGAATAATTGGCAAATGGGTTACGATACAGGTTTTCCAGCTCAATTTCTTCAATGATCCCCGTTTCACGGTTATTTTCTCCGTGGGCCCCGCATATCCACATCCGTATTTCGGAGGAAGCATTCCCTCCTAAAACAGGCCTGTCGTGCATGAGCACTACTTTGGCTCCATGCCGGGCAGCAGCAATTGCGGCACACATCCCGGCCAAACCCCCTCCGACTACACAAAAATCCGCCTTGTGATTCACCCATTTCATAAAATCCCCTCAGCTTTTTTATTAATCAGTAAGTATTGATCCCGCGGTACTCCCGCCAAATGCCATTTGCCTATGTAGTCCATACCTGCGATAACCATTATCCCTTAATACATGAGCAATTCTGGTTTCTTCGTGACGAATGGCTGAATCATTAGGCATAGCTCCGTGTTTACGCGGGAATTACCCGGTAAGCAGTGAGCCCCGGGCAGGAACACAAACCAGACAATTGGATATACAATCGCTAATCCGATCAATAAGTCCCTTTATTTTTTCTTCACCACTGTATGCCTCTATATACCCAGCCACTCCAATATACGCTCATAGCATAAAAAATCCCCTACTATAGCATGGGCACCTGCTTTAATCAGACGCCTGCGTTTGACCTCATTCACTCCTCTGCGCCCTACTTCATCGGTAGCGGCACCCAGGGTAACGGCCCCCGCCTCACGGCCCAAACCTATTTCAACCTTGCCATCGCCCACCACCAGCAGCTGGTGTCCGCGAAAGCCATGTTGGTCAATAAGCTTCCGCAAAACCCATTCTTTGGAGCAACTGGCCCGCCCCAACGGGGCACCCGCTATCTCAGCAAAATAATGGTACAGAGCCAAAGCCTTTACCTCCCTCACCACATCGGGATGATCGGTCCCGCTGGCCACAAAAAGCTTTATGCCTCTTTCGCAAAGGGCCTCCAAAAAGTCCTTGACACCGCATATCATATAATCTTCCGGTCTGCTGCTCCCTTCAACCAAAGCCTTTATACGATTTTCAATCATGTTCATCAGCCGGCGGTTGTATTCAGCTTTATACCACCATGGATCGCGAACTTCGGGATTTCGTCTGTAGCGTTTCACCGCTTCAGCCAGCCATTGCATCTGGAATATGGTCTGAATACCAGTTGATTCATCTATGTATTCATCAACTTCTCTCACCAAATTGTCGTCCGGAGGATGGGGACCGCTTATCATCTCTATCATCAGCGGCTGCATAACTGTTTCCCAACCCTGCCTAAGGGTGGATATTGTACCGTCGAAATCAAAAAGCACCGCTTCTATGCCCATCCTTATCTCAGGTAGGGACTGTAATATCTCCAGAGTGCTCACGAATTCACCTCCATATACCTCTGCTTTATCTCCTCAGGAGTTGCGGTGCCTGTTGTCCCTATCTTGCGTACTGTGACCGCAGCCGCTAAATTGGCAACATAAGCAGCTTCCGGCCCGGTGGCACCTGCCGCCAGAGCCGCACAGAAGGCCGCCATAAAAGCATCACCAGCTCCCACTATATCGATGGGCGGTTCAACCGGTTTAGTGGGAATCTCCGTAACAGAGCTTCCATCCACCCAAATTGCTCCTTTTTCACCCATCGTCATAAGCACCGGTCCTTCAACCTGCCGGGCCAATTTTTTTGCTATCCTGTACCAGTCCTCCTTATCACATCTGCGAGGATCAAGCTGCGGTTCCACAGCTCTTATAGCCTCTATTTCATTTGGTTTAACCGTCACCTTTCTATACTCTCCTATGCGAATCCTGCTGTCGACAACAATTAATCTGCCCTTGGCAGCCAAGAGTTCCATCTCTCGAATTATTTTTTGCGTAATGACCCCGTATTTTAGCTGATCCGCTACGGCTATAACGTCAGCCGACGATGCCGCTTCCCACAACCGCTCCAGCAAATCCGCTTCCATATCATCCGGCAAAGGCTTCCTGTTCTCAAAATCGATTCTCGGGTCCTCATAGACTACTTCGGATATGCCGTGGCGCCTGGGCTTACAATAGGCGGGAGTTATCCAATTTGGAGAGGAAAGAATATGCTGTGTGGATACGCCGGCTTCCTGCAAAACCCTTAAAAGCTGTTGTCCGCGCCAGTCCTTGCCTATAACCGAAATCATTTTCACAGATGCGACGCCCAAAGCTGCAAAATTTGTAGCCGTATTGGCCCCGGCACCGCCCGACATGCGCTCTTCCACAACCGACAGGGGAAAATGGGGCATCTCACGGGACAATTCGCTCAACGCCATGTCGGCTTACCAGTAAACGTCCAGACACGCATCCCCAACCAAACCTACCCTCACCCTTGACATGGCGTTCAACAAATCTTCCAACCTGGAAAAGGATAAATCGGTATATGCGCTATTAACCACTGCGGCTTCACCCCTTTGCCGTTAACCTTGCAAAAAGAGTGGGAATGCTGATCATATGATTTGCTTCTATATAAAAACCCTTTCCACCCAAGCTGACGGGACGATTTACTATATTCTTTCTTGGACGGTAATAATAGTGGAAATGTTCTTGACTCACTTCAGATCTGTAATCTCCCAGAGGAATGATATCAAAGTTAGCCGTGGTCAGATTCCGTACCGTATAACCCTGATTGCGCACTATGGATAAAGCTTTCAGAAACACTTCGGGGCCGGTGACAGCCGAGCCGAAATTCAAAAACACACCACCTTCCAACCTGGCTATGCTGCTGCAAAATACTGCAAAATCTATGCCGCTTGCCCCTCCCAATACGGCAAAATCTGCCTCCGGATGCTGGTCTATTATATCCGTGCCTATGGTTTTATGGTATGTGGCAGGTATGCCCAGCTTATATGCATTGTAAACGATGCAGTCGTTCCTGAATGGAAACATTTCGGGATGACAATCAATAAAATAAGCCAGCGAAGCGCCGTATCCCAGTCCCATAGCAGATCCTTCCTTTATAGCCCGGTTCATCCACGCCCCGGTTTCTTCCCACATACCAAAAGTACCGTCTTCAATGGCAGTCGGGACGTGTTCCGATGTGCCACCCAGGAAAGCCAGTTCAAAATCGTGGATGCTTACGGCACCGTTCCCTGCTATATGGGTTACGTAGCCGCGTCTTACCAGCTCGATAACATACCGGGACAAACCGCACTTTATCACGTGAGCCCCCATAAACCACACAACGGGCCGATCATTTTGGCGTGCTTCCAATATGCGCTCCACCAGCTCGTCAAATTCTGCGTTTCTCCATTCCGGTACAGGATCTATCCCAGGTCGGGCAAGGTTTTCTATTGTAACCAAATTTGTACGCTCCCTGGCGCTGTACGTCTTGGTTCGGGAAAGATCCAATCGCACCGGCCTTAAATGATCCTCCGGTATCATCAAGACCCCTCCTATGCATACAGCCGCATATTTACACAATATGACGGTATTTAACATAAATCTATACGTCGGACTCTTGCAGAAAACATATTTTATCCACAGCACATTTTTGCTTATGTTTACCGATAGTACTCTTTTATAGGACAAAAAATAGTTATCACTCAACGGAGGGCTGATAGGTTATGTTTATTAGTTTTAATATATTCCATTCTCCCCGGTTTTTCAAGTATATTTACATAAATACCCGTTTTTTGCCGTTTCATATTCATTTCCCTGTACCCACGGGGGTTTACGCCTTCCAACATCATTGTTTGCCAACGCATGGCCTACAATGTCATAAAAGCTCTGTTGTCAGCTGAAGAATCTATCCTCCACCATGGTGCACAGGGCATGATAAACCGGCAGATGCAACTCCTGAACATAAGGTGTTGAATCGGCCGGAACTCGGATAGTTACATCGCACAGCTCCTTTAACCTGCCTCCAGCCCTTCCGGTAAGCCCAATTGTTTTTACCCCAAGGATTTTTGCCAGATATGCTGCATATATGATATTGGATGAATTCCCGGAAGTGGTGATCCCTATAAAGACGTCTCCGGCTTTTCCGTAACCAAGTACCTGCTGAGCAAAGACCAAATCGGCATCAACATCGTTAACAAAGGCGGTGAATAGAGAAGTTTGAGAAGGCAAAGCAATGGCCGGCAGAGCTCCCTGTAATTTCTCAGCCAGCACACTGCCAAGTTCACTATTTTTCTCACTGATAAGCACTTTAACCTCCTTCGGAAGCTCCCGCCGCTTCATAAACCCTTTCATTAGTTCCCCAACAATATGTTCTGCATCTGCAGCGCTTCCCCCGTTGCCTGCTACCAATACTTTGTTGCCCTTTTCATAACATTCAACCAATATCTCATAGGCCTTAAGAATATCATTCCTGCACTCACTCAAAACAGGGTATCTTTTCAGCAAATTTTCAAGTATACCCATCGGTTCGGCCATTTTAATTCACCTCATTTGCTTGGATTTTTAGCTATCACGTAAATTAAAAGCAACAATTTCATATGCTTAATAATCAATTCAATCCATCCCATGACACCGATTCCAGAACCCAGGTCATACCATTGTACCACCATTATGTAATCCCCATAGCAACGCACAGACTAGCAATGTCCCCTATTTTCTCTCCCAAACCAGCCGGCAATATTTCGCAAACATGATAGGAAGACGACAATGCTTCTTTTTTCAGTATTTCATCGGCAGCCGGTTGAATAAATTCCCGGCACCTGGCAAATATTCCACCAATGATGATTCGCTCTGGGTTCAGTATATCTAACAGTATGGATAAACCCATTCCCAGATATCGTCCGCTGGTATTTAGAATGTGGATCGCGACGGAATCTCCTTCCGCAGCAGCCAAACCCACATCCATAGCCGTTATGTTGCGAGCTCTTTCCTCGGTAGGACAAAATGCTACAGTTTCTCCCCGCCTTAGCCTGGATATTATTTCATCCCTGGCTAGCTGGGCAATGCCTCCGCCACTGCAAAACCCTTCAAAGGAGCCTGCCTTACCGTATCCAACGGGGCCATCCGGAGCAAGCCTGATATGCCCTACCTCCCCTGCCATATCATTGGTACCCCTGTAAAGCCGCCCGTTCAATATCAAACCTGCCCCCAGTCCAGTCCCAAAAGTAAGGAATATCATATTGTTGCAACCTCGTCCCGCTCCAAACTTCCATTCCGCAACAGCACAGGCATTTGCGTCGTTTTCAATAAAAACATCTTTTTGAAATTTATCCTTCAGTATATCAACTATGGGAATTTCGTCCCAACCCGGTAAATTGGGAGGGGATAATATAATGCCCTTTTTTATATCCAATGGACCTCCGCAGCTAATTCCAATGCTGCATATGTCCCCCATACCAAGGGACAGCTCTTTTAAAATTGTTTCAGCAGTCTCCGCTATCTTAGCTATGACATCATAAGGACCTCCCTGAGCCCGGGTGGGGAAAGCGCAGCGCTTGTATATCCTGCCCTGTTTGTCGCCAAGTATAACAGCACATTTGGTTCCGCCAATATCTATTCCCAAAAGATAGCCATTTCCCATAAACAAATCCCCTTCCTTCCAGATATTGACAAAGCCTTAATGAGCTAAAAAGCAGCCATTTATCGACTAATTTGCAGAAACAGTTTTTGAGAACGTTCTTATTCAATCCCCTTCTTGCTAAGGATTATGGTTTTCAATTCTTCTATTGATGGATTGTAACCATCCGTCGTATCGATGTAAATAGTAGGAACATCCAGACGGGGTTCAATGTACGGGCTCAATTCAGCTTCCTTCCCGTTCAGATTGATTTGGTCTCCATGAAAATACTCCCGCAGGGGATTATCTAGACCACGCTTTATAAAGCGTTCAAGAACGATTCTATCATCCTTAACCTTGCAGATCAACATAAACATTCTGGCTTTGTCTTTCAAAGGAGTCGGCCGCGACTCCCACACCGAATGCTGAAAGGCAGCTTCCGCAATCAAGGATACATTGGCCAATAAAAGAAGTGTTACTGTCTCAAAAAAAAGGTCGGTTACGATTTTATTGGTATCCTTCGGTAATTCGGAATGACTTTTCCCGAATGTTTGGACATATCCCTCCTTTATTTCGTCCCGAC
>LFSE01000036.1:0-49475 GCA_001513075.1 Clostridiales bacterium DTU074
TGGATATCTATATCATACTTTCCTGTCAAAAAAAGTGTTGCATTTATTATTGCAATTTAGAATATTTGTTTCCGGGGCGGGAAATAAATATATCGGTATTAAGGCAAACAATTGACAAAATAATTCCAGCACCGATATAATATGATCAAGACTATCCCGGGGAGATGATGCATAATGAAGGATATCCTATATGAGAATTTCCAAAGTATGGTGGCGGAATTATTGTCTCGCCATAAAAGCATACTGGATATAATGTCCAAACTTCAGGAGTCAAACGCAAGGGTTAATCGTTCGGTAGCCAAAGCCGTTACCAGTTGTGGCTGCATACAAATCGATGCCAGTAAGCAGAATATCCCGGCAGACGCTTCAATCGAAGAGATCAAAGTATTCACCGATGATCACATAAGGGGAAAGCTTTGCGAGAAGTGTCGTGACATCATCGAAAAGGAACTTGGCAATCACATGTTCTATATAGCCAGCCTCGCCAATACACTGGATATAAGCCTCTATGATGTAATCGTCAAGGAAGAAAAGAGTTTATCTGCCCTTGGTAAATTTCACCTGAAATAGCAATTCAAATACCCAGAATAACCTCCAGTGCCTGTGAAATATTGTCCACTCCAATAATATCCACTCCATGATGAGATGTAAGGCCTTTAATGTTGTCCCGGGGAACGATACACTGTTTAAATCCGAGCTTTGAAGCTTCATGTATTCTTTTTTCAATATTGGCTATGCCCCTTACTTCTCCGGTAAGCCCCACTTCACCCATTACTACCAATTTGGGGTCGACGGGAATGTTTCTAAAACTGGAAGCAACAGCTGTAATCACGGCTAAATCAGCAGCAGGCTCATCCACTCTAAGCCCGCCGACTATATTGACGTAGGCATCCTGATTGTACAGCTGCATTCCAACCCTCTTTTCCAGGACGGCCATAAGCATAACAACCCTGTTATAATCAACCCCGGTGGACATACGCCTGGCCATGCCGAAAGCCGTAGTGCTCACCAAAGCCTGTACCTCCACAAGAACCGGCCTGGTACCCTCCATGCTGCACAGCACCACCGAACCGGGCACACCATGGGTGCGCTCCGATATCAATAATTCCGAGGGATTCTGTATTTGTACCAGCCCTCTCTCCCTCATTTCAAAAATTCCAATTTCGTTAGTGGAACCGAATCGGTTCTTAACCCCACGCAAGATGCGATAGCTATGATGTTGATCCCCTTCAAAATACAGAACGGTATCCACCATGTGTTCCAATACCCTGGGGCCGGCAATAGCTCCCTCTTTAGTAACATGGCCCACTATGAAAGTAGTTATTCCCTGGCTTTTGGCCATTCTCAGGAACAGCCCGGTGGTCTCCCGGACCTGGGTTACGCTTCCGGGTGCCGAGGACAGCTGGGGAGAATACACCGTCTGAATCGAATCAATAATCAAAAACAGGGGCCGGAGATCTTGAACATGGGAGATTATAGCGTCCACATTGGTCTCGGAGACCAGGTACAGCTCCTCGGATAACACTCCCAGGCGATCAGCCCGCATCTTTATCTGGCTGACCGATTCTTCACCCGAAACGTATAATACCTTTCCGTATCGCCGCGAAAAGGCGTCGCACACCTGAAGAAGCAAAGTCGATTTGCCTATTCCCGGATCACCACCGATCAAAATGAGGGAGCCTTTGACAGCGCCGCCCCCCAACACCCGATCCAACTCGTCCATATCGGTAACGTACCTTTCATCCTGCGCAACAGAGATTCGCGAAAAGGATTCGGGCCGGGAATGGCTCACACCATCTATTTGCAGACCTCCCCGTCCCTTTGTCTCAACTTCTTCAACAAAGGTATTCCATTCCCCGCAAGAAGGGCATTTGCCCATCCATTTGGGAGACTCATATCCGCATTCCTGGCATACAAAGGCCTTTCTTGTTCTGGCCATGCTTTCTCCATCCCTTCAACCAACTACGGCTGTTCAACGATACTCACATATATGATATCTCCTACTTGATTCGGATTATCAGCATTACACCATACTACCGCATTATCCGTAACACACGCTTTGGACAGCATTCCCTTATGTCCCGGCCCGGTAAGCCTTGCGTAGCACTCACTTTCCCAGAAATACAGCATTATTGCATCATTCTGGGTATAAACGATAAACCTGTCTCCCACGCCAAACAGCCTTCCCACACCTTCAGCTACTGCGATAATAGTCCTGCCATCATCCCTTGTCATCAAAAGCCTTGCCCGGGACGGATCCAAATTATCCAGCCAGGCTATGACTTCACCATTGGTTTGAGGATATATGGCAAATCCATTAGGATCTATAACTGCCGGCTGTACGGTCTCTTCTTCAGCCTGTTCAACCGGAGTCCGTTCATCCAGGCCGTGTTCAGCATCGTCACCTGTTTCCGGTTCGGAATCATGCCCCGCTCCGTTAATTGTACCGCTTGCTGTCCCCTCTCCTGAAGTTTCCTGTTCATCGCTCTCCCCCGCCGGTTCCGATTGCTGCCTCGCATTTTCGTTAACAAACAGGGCTTGGTTTAAGTCCAATTTTTTAATGATGCTGCGTTCGGGATACTGGGGATGAGGATATACCCATACCAGCACATTGTTGTATAAAGCCGGAGGACAAGTACCATAGGTTGGATTGTTAAAGCTTTCCAGACTAACAGGCTCGCCGGATTTAAAATTATACAGGTATAAGCGGTCTTCCTCCTCATTCTTTTGTTCCACCCATACAAGATTATCCCCATATAAAACCAGCTGAGGCTTGTTAAGATCACATCGTTTGATCTGATAACTCTCGCCGGTTCTTCTATCGAGTGCATAGATATAATTGGTACCGCTCTGATTGGTATCCAGCCATACGATCCAATTCTGGTTGAATCTGCCCTCGTAGATCTCTCCGAACTTAATCCCGGTTTCACAGATTGTCTTTTCTTCCCCGGTGTCCAGGTTGTAAATAAACAGCTTTGTAAACACGGGTTCATCAATGGACGGCGTGTTACCCGCCGAATATAAAACTTCCCTTCCGTATACCACCGGCTCGTTTATCCGCTGCATGGACGGCTGCAGTTCTATTTCTCCACCCGACAAATCGATCACAACAGGCTCCTTGGGCTGCTGCTCCGGTTCCTCTTCTTCCTCAGCCGGTGTCAAGGGTAACTCGGAGGGTATCTCATCCGCTTCGCCCTCAAGATCGCCTTGGGGTTCAATTCTGCGGGACATAAAATTCGGCAGAGACAGTCCAACAACAATAAGGACCAGGCACAGGCATCCAACTAATACAGAAATAAGCCTGAGTTTGTTGGCAAAATTTTTAAGCTTCAGAAAAGCATCCCTTAATAGCATAATTGACTCCTTCTTAATTATTTATACATTTGCAGATTTCCATTTTTCCATTATCCACATTCCCATATTTAGATGTTCTTCCGATATTTACGGATAGCAAAAACAATACGGAAATCACAAGGCTGATACAAAAACCTATCCAATACATATTCTTCAGGCCATAATTATCAATCACCCAGCCTCCTCCGTAGCTTCCTACAATGCCGCTTAAACCAAAATACATGGAAGTGGCAAAGGTCTGAGCTGTGGCTTTTAATTCCTCGGGTGCCAGTTCGTCAATATAATATACAGAACCGTTTACAAAAAGCGCAAATGAAGGCCCCTGCAGCAGCTGTACCAGAAACACATGAATCGGTTGAGATGCAATAAGATATAAAACCTGGCGCAGAATATAAAATATGCTGGAAAACAATATCACGTTGACCGGCTTATAGCGCCTAAACAACACCCGGGAGTACAAGAAAGCAGGAATCTCACTTATTGCCATCACTGCGTTAATAAGCCCCAGATCACCATCGGTGCCCCCCACTGATTTCATCAGGTTCGGCAGAAAAATAAAGGCACTCCTGTGGGGAATGGCAAGTATTACTGCAAAAATTAAATAATATACGTATTGATGATTTTTGAACAACCTGCCAATATAAAGGCGCCTTGCACCCCCGTCTGGCACCAAGCTGTCAGCCTTAATCCCGGTGCATGCAAAAGCAGCCAAACAGCCCATTATTAAGAAAAACGGAAACAACACATTGGCAGTCGAAAATTTATTGATCAATCTTCCGCATATGTACACGATAATGCTATAACCTGCTGAACCCCACAATCGGATGCTGCCATAAGATATATTCCCTTCAGCTTTTATTCCTCGAACAACCCAACTATCCAACAGAGGCGAAAGGGGAGATTCAAAAAAGGTAACCAAAGCCAGTATTAAACCGACAAACACAGTCAAAGAGATGTACGGAACAGCTTGTACCAATATTATTGCAACCAGCAGATTAAATATAAATACCTTTTTAACGGATCGTATTCTATCGCTTACCATACCCCAAAAGGGTTGGGCAAATACAACGATCAGGGAATTGATTGCCATTATGGTTCCTATGACAGTATTGCTAAAGCCTCTCTCCTGCAGAATAACCACGACAAAGGGATAATAGGCAGCAAAAGCTCCCCAGAATATAAATTCAAGAAAGGAAAAATGCAACTGCCGCTTATTCATATTGTGTATTCTTACCGCCAGCTTTTTCATAAAAAACCCCGTTTCATGAAACATATGCCGGTGAAGTGAATCAAATATACGGTAATCCGTGCAACAACATTAAACAAATCCGCATATGAATAATTATAACATTGATTTTTGAAAAATCAATATTGGCCGTTGCCGCCAAAAATATTTAGGGCCGGGTTATTCAAACCCGGCCTAAAAGCTACTTTGCAGAGCCTTCTCCCACCGTTACCTGCTTTCTGAATACCAGTTTGCCATCCTCCGCATCCACAATTACCCGATCACCCATTTTAATGCGCCCGGCGAGAATTTCTTCGGACAGATTGTCTTCAAGGGTCTTTTGTATAACCCTCCTTAAGGGTCTGGCACCGTATACCGGATCAAAGCCCTGTTTAATCATCAAAGCCTTTGCCGCATCGGTGACCTCAAGATAGATGTCCTTTTCCTTCAAGCGCTGGGCCACATTGTTGAGCATCAGCGTAGCAATCTGGTTAAGATGAACCTCTTCCAGGGCATGGAATACAATAATCTCATCCAGACGGTTCAAAAATTCCGGCCGAAATACCCTGCGCAGCTCCTCCATTATATTTTCCTTCATCTTCTCATATTCACCTGCGGCCATATCTTCTGCCACAGTAAAACCAAGGGTCTTCTGCTTTCTGATGGTATGAGCTCCCACATTGGATGTCATCACTATAACCGTATTCTTAAAATCAACCGTCCTGCCCTTACCATCGGTAAGCCTGCCGTCTTCAAGGATTTGAAGCAATATATTGAAAACATCCGTATGAGCCTTTTCAATTTCATCAAGCAGAATTACGGAGTAAGGCCTTCTTCTTACCCTCTCGGTCAGCTGACCGCCTTCCTCATAGCCCACATATCCCGGAGGCGCCCCGATAAGTCTGGAAACAGTATGCCTCTCGGAATATTCGGACATATCGATGCGAATCATGGCATCTTCATCACCAAAAAGAGCCTCAGCCAATGCTCTGCAAAGCTCGGTCTTGCCCACACCGGTCGGTCCCAGGAACATAAAGGAGCCTATGGGACGTTTGGGGTCCTTCAGTCCGGCCCTGGCCCTTCTTATTGAGCTGGATACGGCACGCACGGCCTCATCCTGTCCGATTACCCTCCCATGCAGGATCTCCTCCATCTTAAGCAGCCTTTCGGATTCTTCCTGCTCCAGCTTTCTAACAGGTATACCGGTCCAACTGGATACAATATGAGCAATATGTTCCTCGGTAACACAGCCTTTGTTGGTGGTGTTTTCGGTTTTCCACCGTTCCTTTTCCCGTTCAATCTGATCCCGGATGCTCTGTTCCTGATCGCGGATTTTGGCTGCCTTTTCGAAATTTTGGTTCATTACAGCTTCTTCCTTCTCCTTCTTCAAGGTCTCCAGCTTTTCCTCCAGCTCCTTTAAATCCGGCGGAGGCGTAAATGCCTGCAGCCGTACCCTGGAAGCTGCCTCGTCAATCAGATCTATAGCTTTATCGGGAAGATATCTGTCACTTATATATCGGGCTGACAACTCCACCGCGCTTCTTATCGCTTCATCGGTAATTCTCACCTTATGGTGGGCTTCATATTTATCCCTGAGCCCAAACAATATCTGAACGGCTTCTTCCTTTGAAGGTTCTCCCACCATCACAGGCTGGAAACGCCGCTCCAGAGCCGGATCCTTTTCGACATGCTTCCTGTACTCATCCAGAGTGGTAGCGCCAATTGTCTGAATCTCACCGCGGGAAAGAGCGGGTTTTAAAATATTAGATGCGTCAATAGCACCTTCGGCAGCTCCTGCGCCTATGATGGTATGCATCTCATCGATGAAAAGTATAATATTGTTGGCCTTTCTTATTTCTTCCATTACGGTTTTCAGCCGTTCTTCAAATTCGCCCCTGTATTTAGTTCCGGCCACCATAGCCGATAAATCCAGGGTAACTACCCTCTTATCCCGCAAAAGTTCCGGAATGTTTCCCTCAACAATCCTTTGGGCCAAACCTTCGACAATTGCGGTCTTTCCTACCCCGGGTTCGCCTATTAGTACCGGATTGTTTTTGGTCCTTCTTGCCAGTATCTGAAGCACCCGTTCTATCTCCCTTTCCCTTCCTACCACCGGATCCAGATTGCCTTCCCGGGCCATCTCGGTAAGATCCCGACCAAACTGATCCAGCGTGGGTGTATCACTTTTTCTTCGTTTAACAGTTTCCCGGGGCTCACCGCCTTCCTCTTTGAGAACGTTAATCAGCTGTTCTCTAACATCCTGAAGATCTATGTCCAGATCCTTTAGAATCCGCGCAGCTACTCCTTCTCCTTCTCTGATAAGCGCCAGTAACAGATGTTCGGTTCCAATATAATTATGCCCCAGGTTTCGGGCCTCATAAAAGCTGAGTTCCATAATTCGTTTGGTACGGGGTGTATATCCAAAACCTTCACTGAAATTATAATTCCCCCGCCCGACTAAAGCTTCTACCTGACTTCTTATCTTTGATACATCAGCCCCCAGCTGTCTCAACACCTGGGAAGCTACACCTTCCTCTTCGCGTACAAGGCCCAGCAACAGGTGCTCGGTGCCCACATAGTTATGCCCCAAATTTCTCGCTTCTTCCTGGGCGAATACCAGTGCCCGCTGAGCCCTCTCGGTAAATCTTCCAAAAAACGCCATTTCATTACCCTCCATTTCCTTTGCATAATAAATCCTTATTGAATCACAGCCTAACTACATGTTCACGTAAAGTCCGGATAAACCCGATGATCCATATGGCATAGGCTTTTGGATTAAGCTTTATGTGCTCGTATTATTATATGCAAATTAGTATTTAACAATCTTTCTTAATTCATTTCTAACCCTTTGAGCCCTGATTGAATCCAGATCTTCATCCAGTTTACCGATATAAGCCTGCAAATGTGCCGGCTGACATTTAACCATCAATTCATTGAGCGTGGTACTGCTTATTCCCTCTATAATACCCACATCGGTCCCCAAACGAACCTGCGACAGCAAAGACATAAATTCCTGCAAATTAAGCTTCCTTGCATGGGTCAATATTCCCAATGCACGCCATATGCGATCCTCAAATTGCAGCCTGTTGGATTGGAGCAAGGCTTCCCTGGCCCTTTTCTCATTCTCCATTATCTGGCGGACCGCAACATTGATATTGCTGATAATCTCCTCTTCCGACGGGCCGAGGGTAATCTGGTTGGATATCTGATATATATCTCCGGTTGCTTCACTTCCCTCTCCATAAAGTCCACGAGCCGTCAAGCCGATCTTGGATATGGTTTGCAAAACAGTATTGATATAATTGGTGGCCACCAAGCCGGGCAGATGCATCATCACCGATGCCCGCATGCCCGTACCCACATTTGTCGGACAGCTTGTTATATAGCCCAACTGTTCATCATAGGAATATTCAACACTTTCTTCAATCACATCATCCACCTTGCTTATCAGTTCCCATGCCTTTTCAAGCTGAAAGCCGGGGAAGATGGATTGCATGCGAATATGATCTTCCTCATTAACCATGATACTGATCTGTTGATTTTTATTAATTAGTACAGCCGCTACATCCGAACGTTCCAACAAATCCCGGCTAATCAGATGCTTTTCAACCAGCACATGCTTCTCGATATCGTTTAAGTTTTTTAAAGCAATGTAATCAAAGTCACGACTTAGTATGGAATTGCTGTTCAAAATGCTGTTTTTCACCATAGCGGCAACCCGCTGGCAGACATCCCTTCCTGCCATGGGGGTAAAAGGTAACTCCGCAATGTTTCTAGCAATTCTCACCCGGCTGCTTATAATCATTCCACCACACGGCCCGTTTTCATTGATCCAGCTCATATCGTACACCCCCTTACTGCTGGCCCGTCAGCTTCTCAAGTTCCCTTATCCGATCTCTTAACCTGGCTGCTTCTTCAAAGTTTTCCACCTCAACTGCCTTCTGCAATTTAGACTTTAGCTGTTGAATCTGACGCGCTATCCTCAGCTCGACTCCGGCCCTTTTGGGAACCTTACCGTTATGCTTTGTACCGCCATGTATTCTTCTTAATAAGGGTATAAGTTCGCTGGAAAAATATTTGTAACACTCCTGGCAGCCCAGCCTTCCAATCTTCCTGAACTGCTCAAAACCCATCCCGCATCCCTTACACTGGCGTACGCCTTCCTTTTGAACAGCTATTGATGGGTCGTCCATATCCATAAACCCTGCCAGCAAATCGTTTATCGAGAAGGGGATGGATATATTAATCTGGCCCTTCTTGTGCGCACATTCCTCACAAAGATAAAACTCTGTCTTGTTGTTATTCACAATCTTGGTCAGATGGACAGTTGCCGGTTGCTTTTTGCATTCCTGACACAACATTGATACTCACTCCTCTTTTATTAAATGTGAGCTCCTAACGCCCGACACACAGCTGTTCAACTACGCATGGTAAGAATGGCCATCAGCATGGACTTCATCAGATTTGCCCGAATGCTGTCCTTTATGTTTGCAGGAAGAGCGGTCATCGCTTTATCCTGGATAGCCGATTTCATAATGACCGATTCCCGCCTGTCAATAATCCCCTTATCCAGCATATGCTGGATGATGTCTTCCGCGGCCTGCTGGGATATCCGACTGCCTATTCTCTCTCTCAGCAGATACATCAGATAGTCATCCTCATCTATATCCAGCCGGATAATGCGAATATAGCCACCGCCACCCCTCCGGCTCTCTATATAATAGCCTCTGTCAATTGAGAACCTGGTAGCCAGAACATAATTTATCTGTGATGGAGCGCATTCGAAATAATCCGCCAGTTCATTTCTCTGAAGCTCCAACTGTCCATCGCTTTCATTTAACAATGATTTGATAAAATCTTCTATAATATCGCTCAATCTGGCCATAGCGTACCACCTCTTTTGTTATTGACTTTCTTTGACCTTCCCTTTCCTATTATACCCTATTTTCTCCATAAAAAAACGTTTAATTTTTATTGTTTATACATTTATATTATCCTTAAATCTGGATTACAATCATAAAACTCTTCAAATCAAAGTTTTTCTCAGGTTTATACCAAACCTTTGCGTTTTTTGGATAGATATCACAGGACCTGCGCTTTTTCAGGTAACACAATATGGATGATCTCAAAAAACACGGTAAACACTTGATTGTATCGAATAATTGCCCATATTTTCAGCTGAAATCTATACAAAAACCCTTAATCATGATAAACTAATGATCGGTAGCATTATTTTATATAAAGGGGGGCCAACTATGGAAGGTATAGGCTTGCAACTATATTCCATAAAAGAGCTGACCGAAAAGGATTTAATTGGTGCCTTAAAAGAGGTAGCCAGAATAGGCTATGACGGAGTGGAATTTGCGGGATTTTTCGACACACCTGCAAAGGAATTAAAAAAAGCGCTGAACGATCTCAATTTAAAGCCATGCGGCAGCCACACCGGCATTGACCTTTTGCAAAACAAGCTGGAAGATGTTATACAGTATAATCTGGAGATAGGCAATTCATACATAGTATGTCCCGGCCTTCCGCCCCATATGCGGGACAGCGCTGATGCATACAGGAGGCTGGCAGATCTGTTTAACCAAATTGGCCAGCAATGCAAACGCCACGGAATCCAATTCGCATATCACAATCACGATTTTGAATTCCAAAAATTTAACGGCGAGTATGGGCTGGACATTCTGCTTTCAAATACCGATCCCGACCTGGTACACATGGAGCTTGACACATTCTGGGTTGAGTATTGCGGTCTGAAATCGGTGGATTTTATGCGAAAATACAGGCAGCAATGTTCATCCCTTATTCATATAAAGGATTTAAAGAGCATGGATGAAAAGATAAGCACCGAAATCGGAAAGGGCATAATGGACTTTGTAGAGATTGTTGAACTGGGCAAAGAGCTGGGAATAAAATGGTACATCGTAGAGCAGGAAGAATTTGAAATTCCCCAGCTTGAAAGCATACAAATAAGCCTGGAATATTTAAGAAGTATTCTATAGGAGGTGCGGAAATGGATAAGAACAAAGTCAAGGTTGCTATCATAGGGGCGGGAAATATTGCCCAAAGTGCCCACATTCCTTCCTACAAAAAGCTGAATGATGTGGAGATATTAGGCGTATGCGACATAAATTTGGACAGGGCCAGGGACGTAGCCAACAGATATGACATTAAATATGTTTCAGACAAATACCAGGAGATACTTGATATTGAAGAAATAGATGCGGTAAGCATTTGTACCACCAACGATGCCCACGCCGAAATCGCCATCGCAGCAGCCAAAGCCGGGAAACACATACTGTGCGAAAAGCCCATGGCCATGAATGTAAAAGAGGCCGAGGATATGACCAAGGCAGCAAGGGATAACAACATCATATTCATGATGGGCTTCGTCAACCGTTTCCGGGCAGATAGCAAGCTGATAAAAGAGTTGGCGGAGGCGGGCAAGTTTGGCGAGATCTACTATGCAAAAACCGGAATATTGAGAAGACGCGGCACTCCCCTGGGCTGGTTCACCAATTTAGCCAAATCAGGCGGTGGTCCGGTTATAGACATAGGCGTACACGTCATCGATCTGACATGGTACTTCATGGGCAAACCAAAACCCATCAGTGTAAGCGCGGCCACCTACAGCAAAATCGGAGATTACAAGACCAAGGGCGTAAGCCGCTGGGTAGCATTGGACGCCGACAATATAGTATTCGAAACTGAAGATTCAGCCTCAGCCTTTATACGCTTTGAAAACGGTGCCACAATGACGGTAGACGTGAGCTGGGCAATAAACGGAAAGGAAACCGGCGTGTACAGTTACATATACGGCACCAAGGCCGGAGCCAGCCTGGAGCCCCTCATGATCTACGATGAGCAGGAAAACTATCTTTTCGACTCGGCACCGGTTATTAATTCCGAAAACAGTTTTGTCAATGAGATAAGCCATTTCATCGAATGCATACAGGAAGGCAAAGAAACCATAGCACCTGCCGAGGATGGCCTGGAAGTGCAGAAGATACTCAATGGTATCTATGACTCGGCAAAGCTGGGCAAGGAAGTTATTCTCTAGGCCGTCAGCTTATTACGATTTGAATGTCCAAATTACAGGAAAAATTCATGCATTAAAAGACCTCCTGAAGAATGGCCCTATCGGCCTTCTCATTCAGGAGGTCCTTTTATTCAAAGAAAGAGATTTTCAACCGGCTTGGCTCCTCAACTAGCTGCCCTTAATCCTTTATAACCCGCTTGCCCATTTCAATATCCGATACCGCATCCTTGCTGAAGGGGGAAAGGCGCAACCTGAATTTAAATTCATGGGGCAGGAGTTTGTATTGGGGCAGCTGTCCGGGACCGCAGCTGGCGGTACCCAAGCCGTGCTGTTGATAATCCAGGTTCAGGGTTATAAAATCCCGTTTGACCAGCTCATAGGTATGGGCTGCTTTGTCCAAATCCTGTGTTGTAAACCAGTGAGCACTGAAGTCGAAACTGGGCATTCCCACAGCTATCAGGCCCATGCCTCGAATGTTGGTAAAAGCTGCCCATTTTGTATCGGTACGATTGCCATTTTCCTGCGGACGCACATAGGGTGTATAAAGCTCATCCACCGTGCAATTATATATGCCAAAGCGATTGGCCTGCTTGCTGTCGCTGTAAGATTCGCCGGGGCCGCGGCCATACCATGAGACCAGATCCAGCTGTTCAGGCAATGCCATTTGAAGCCCTATTCTCGGCAGGGTTTCGGGCAGCTTGCCCTGCGGAACCCCATGAACTTCAATAATCACATCGCCGCTTCCGTAAATATCGTAGGTATAATCGCACAACATACCCCAATCGTACACCGGCGGGGCGATCCTGGTGCTTACCCGTACCCTGACATGTTTTTCGTTGCACTTCTCCCAATGCATTTCATCAAGCCTGTGTTGTAGCTGATCCAGGCCCATTCTGCGCCACATGACTGCTTCCCGCACATCATTATCGGTAGGAGCTCTCCAGAAGTTCATCCTGGGGCCCCTGACCAGCATGCTCATCCCCTGGTAATCCCAGCTTTTAAGCAGACCGCTCACCCTGTCAAACACCATTTCAAAGCCGTCCCCTTTAACCGAAAGAATGTTTTCATTCTGACAACAGGATAATGGGGACATGGAGTCCACACTAACGGCGGGCGAAGCCGGCGATTCAACCGGCAGTTTGAACTGAGCCCAGGCAATTTCATATCCCTTTTCAGCCCACCGGGTATCATTTGCAAGAACAAAAGATAGGTTCAGCCAGTAATCAGTCCCCGGCTTAGGCCGCTTTGGCATTTCAATGGGTATATCTATAACCTGGCTGTCTCCAGCTTTAATATGGGGCATACTCAAGCACCCCTTCTGCATCACCTGCCCATCGGCCTTTACATCCCATGATAACAGCAGGTGATCCAGCGAAATAAAATCGTAGCGATTTATAATTCTGACCTTGCCATTTCTGAGATCCACCTCTTCCACCTTAACCGGTTCCAGCACCTTCTTATACTCCAGCAGTCCCGGGGAAGGCGTTCTGTCTGGGAACAACAAACCGTCTATAACAAAATTTCCGTCATTGGGCTCATCCCCAAAATCTCCTCCATAGGCATAGTATTCTTTTCCATCAGCCGTTGTCTGGCGGATTCCATGGTCCAGCCATTCCCATACGCAACCGCCCTGAAGCCGTTTATATTTATAAAACACATCCCAGTACTCTTTGAGTCCGCCGGGGCCATTGCCCATAGCGTGGGCATATTCGCACATAATATGGGGCCTTTTCATAGAAGTCTTCTGCCCTATTTCCTCCATCACTTCCACCGGAGTGTACATTGTGCTGTACACATCGGCTGCTTTGGGCTCAAGCTCTTCCTGATCAAAAATTTTACTGGTCTCACCCTCATAGTGAATCAGACGGCTGGGATCTATCTCCCGTGCTTTTGCCGCCATGGCTTCATGGTTGCGGCCAAATCCCGATTCATTGCCCAATGACCACATTATGATACTGGGATGGTTCTTGTCCCGTTCTACCATCCGAACCATTCTCTCAACATATGCCTCCTGCCATTCGGGATCGTCGCTCAGCCGATTCCAGTCATTTATAACAGCAAAGCCATGGCATTCCAAATCCGCTTCATCGATAACGTACAAGCCGTACTCATCGCACAGATCATAAAACCGGGGATCGTTGGGATAGTGGGAGGTTCTGACGGTGTTTATATTATGCCGTTTCATTAAAATTACGTCCTTCAGCATAGCGTCCAGCGGAACCGCCCTGCCACGGTCCGGATGGTGATCATGACGATTTACGCCTTTCAGCATTATGGGCACTCCGTTGACCAGAAAATTGCCGTCCTTTAATTCAATAGTTCTGAAACCCACCCTGTAAGGGACAACCTCCTGTATCCGGCCTTTTTCGTCCTTAATTGTAAACAGCAGCTTATATAGATAAGGGTATTCGGCTGACCATTTCTCCGGCTTGGATACGGGTATTTCGACCTCCAACGCCTTTTGACCGTCTCCGGGGACGGATATATCACAAATCCACGGTTGCTGCTGCACAGGCGAGTCATCAGCATCCAGCAGTTCTATCTCCATCCTATAGCCGTTGGCCTCGTTGGCGGAGTTGTTGTTAACAATGGCTTTAACACTTAAAACCGCATCCCTGTAGTCGTCATCCAGCCTTGTTTGAATGAAGAAGTCAAACAAGTGCAGCCTGGGCCGGGCAATAAGATACACATCCCTGAATATTCCGCTTAACCACCACATATCCTGATCTTCAAGATAGCTTCCATCGCACCATTGATATACTCTTACAGAAAGGCTGTTCATACCGGTGCGGATCCATTGAGTGATATCAAATTCCGAAGGTAAACGGCTGCCCTGGCTGTAGCCCACCTCGTGGCCGTTCACCCATACATGAAATGCGCTGTCAACCCCTTCAAACCTCAAGCATATCCTGTGTTCTTTCCAATCTTCAGGTATGTAAAAATCCCGCCTGTAACAACCCGTAGGATTTTCGGTAGGTGTTCTGGGAGGGTCTACCGGAAAAGGATATATAACATTTGTGTAATGGGGCCGCCCGTACCCGGCCATCTGCCAGCTCAAAGGGACCTCAATATCATCCCAGGAACTCACGTCATAGTCATCTCTGTAGAAATCCTTGGGCGCTTCAGCCGGCGTAGCACTGTATTGAAATTTCCATACACCGTTGAGCAGTTTAAAATACCTTGATGCTCCTGGCTGCCCAGCCAAAGCCGAGTCCACATCATGGTAGGGAATGAAATATGTCCTGGCCGGCAGCCGGTTCCGCTGCAATACCTTTAGATTCTCCCAATCATTAATAATATTGTTGGCCATTATCCTGCCTCCCTTTGCATGATTTTAATATTTTATATGGTTTTATATGGTTCCATTACCTTTCAGTAACACATCCTCATATATGACACCATACAACAAATTATGGCCCAACCATTGAACACACACATATATATTTGTCTATGAGAAAAACAGGCTGTACTTCTCAAGAGAGGTACAAATAGCATCAATATTTTCAAGGGACACATCAGGCCCGCACTCAGCTATCAACATCAGCCCGCCTTCAGGCGCTCCCAGCTTCTCAACAGCCTCTCGCACATGATCATCAATATCTTTGGGGGTACAAAATGGGAACAACTGTCGATCCAGATCCAAATCAACGCACACCTTTCCCTTGCATACTTTGACCAGATTATCAATTCCGTTGGCCCTTACCTGGGGATTGATAATATTTACCCCGCACTCTATCAAATCAGGAATGATTGGATAAATACACCCGTCGCTGTGCATATAGACATATTTACCTGCTTCACGACAGCGACCATACATTTTCATATAACATGGTTTTAAATATTTCCGCCATTTTTCCGGGCTAATGGGAAGGCTGTGCTGCATTCCAAGATCATCGCCAAAATACATCACCTGAGAGCTGTTATTTTTCAGGATTATATCCAACTGCCGCAGATTGTACTCCAGGACAATATCGATGAGCATATCAAGTTCCGGCGGTTCTTCAGCAAAATCTATCATCAGCTCTTCAAAGCCTCGTAGATCGGCCAGCCGCAAATACATGAACCCATGAGGCAGACCTATATCGACCTCCGGAGCTTTTAAGCTGTGAACCGCTTCACGGGTTGGAACAGGATGATGCGTAACAATGGCTTCCATACCATCGTGTATATTGCTCCACACACAACCCCAGGCATCAACATGCTCCCCTTCATTATAAGTCAGAGGTTTTTCACTGTAGTCGTGCTTCTTGCCTGCATATTCTCCAAATATCAAAGGATGTCTGGATACTATGTCCTCCAAATCTTCCCTGTACTTCATCCAGGTTGCCGGCAGCAAGCTCACCCTTACCGGTATCCTCTCAGGATATTCGAATTTCATGGCCTTCATAAAATCATTCATACAGATTCCCCTTACACATACATATTTCAAAATATTCGCCAGGCTCGGCTTTAAGCTGTTCTGCCCCTATCTATTATATCAAATTCTGCCAGTGCTTGTACAGAAAGCCAATCAGCCATTTTTACTCAGGTTAACCAGTCCTCTGTCCAGGCAATCGATAAGAGTATCCACGCTCTCAAGCCCTACCGATATCCGTATTGTTCCAATGGGTATCCCCGTTTTTTTGGAGGTTTCTTCATCCATTCCGACCCCCACCGGAGCTATCAGGCTTTCAAAACCTCCCCAGCTTGGTCCCTTTTTAAAGTATTGCAAGCTGTCAACAAATTCCAATACTTTGTCAGGATTCCCTTTAGTGATGAAGCCTAAAACTCCCGAATAACCTTTCATCTGCTTTTTCCCCAGCTCGTATTGGGGATGGCTTTTAAGACCCGGATACAAAACCCTTTCCACCACAGGATGCTGTTCAAGGAACTGAGCAATCTCCAAAGCGCTTTCTTGATGTTGCTTCATCCTTACAGGCAGAGTTCTAAGCCCTCTGATTAACAGCCACGCCTGATGGGGATCCATTATGCCTCCCAGCAAACACCTCTCCCCGTACTGGATAGCATGGATTATATCTTTTCTGCTAACAATAACGCCCCCTATTATATCACTATGGCCCGCCAGATACTTAGAAGCGCTGTGAACCACCATGTCTATCCCAAACTCCAACGGATTCTGGAATATGGGAGTGGCCCATGAATTATCCACAATCGTGGCTATCCCATATGATTTGGCAAGCTTTGCTACACTCTCAAGATCCTGCAGGGTAAATACCAATGAGGAAGGTGTTTCCAAATATATTAGTTTTGTATTCGGCCGTATAGACCTTTCATATTCCTCCAGCTTCTCCCCCGAAACAAGGGTAAATTCCACTCCAAACTTATCATGCAGAAGCTCAATAAAGTTCCGGGCAGGCGAATATGCGTTCTTAACCATAATAACATGACTGCCCGTTGAAACCCAGTAAAATATTGCGGTCGAAATGGCAGCCATCCCGGAAGAGAAGCACAGGGCAGCTTCACCCTTTTCAAGGGCGGCGATCTTCTGTTCCGCAATTTCAATTGTAGGATTGGAAAGCCTTGTATAGTTATACCTCCCCTCCTGCTCTTCCCCGCTCAATTCGTAATCTACAAAAAGTGAATTTTGAAATATGGGGGGAACTACGGCTCCAAAGAAACGGTCATAATCATCCCCCAAATGAGTGCATATGTCCTGCGCCGTACGTATATATTCTCTGTTTATTCTTCCTTTTTTATCCGCCATAAAAATACTACACTCCTTGCTACATATATTTGCACCATCAAAAATAAGAGGGTTCATTGCAAAATGAAATGTTACCATAAAAAACAGTAAAAACCATAGTGAGAAACCTTAATACGATATAAACACACAGAACCCCTACATTTAGTAGGTCCCACTATGGCCCATAACAATTGTATCATGAAATCCCGTTCAGATAAACTATAATATATGAAATTGGCTGTGCTGGGCATTAAAAAAATAACCCAAAAATCTCACATCCATCTTTCCACAACCCTTTGTATGATCTCCCAGCTGAAACCTCTGCGGGCCAGCGCCTGACCGGTTTTTATAACCATTTCCTTCTTTTCCAGGCCCTTGTACCTTTCATAGTATTTATTTGCCAGCTTAAACGCCTGCTCCTCCTCTTCCTCATCCGTTATGGAACCTACCACCTCCTCAATGATCTCTCCGTCAATCCCTTTCTGCCGAAGCTCATACGCTATTGCCAGCCTGCCTCTGGCACCGGCCTGCATTCTGCTGCTGACCCAATCCCTTGCAAAAGCTTTGTCATCGATCAAACCGTATCCTTTTAGCTTTTGCACCGCATCCCGGATCGTTCCATCTCCAAAGCCCTTTTTTCGCAAATAGTCTTCCACTTCCTTAGAGCTTCTGGAACGAAAGCCCAAATAACGAAGGGCAGCATTATATGCTTTCTTTACCCCATCCTCATCAAGCCAATTTTTGAGCTTCCCTTGATCAATCTCGGTACCTTCTTTTAAACCATATTTTATCAGCAGTTCTTTATTAAGACTGAAATTGGTGCCATCGTCCATATATATTATGCAATCGTCCTTATGCCCCTTCTGAGATGCTATTTTTACAATACGACCCATACAACCTGACCCTTCCCATCCTATCAATCCTTCTCATTATAAAAAATGGTGTCATTGCGACACCATTTATATCATCTATGCGCTGGCAAATACCTCCTCGAATTCCTCCGTATCCAGCTTTTCTTTCTCCAGCAGCGCCTCGGCCACTTTATGGAGTTTGCCAATATTCTCCTTAAGCAGCCTTTCAGCCCTTTCATAGGCCTGCTGTACAATACGCTTGGTCTCCCTGTCTATGAGGGATGCCACATCTTCACTGTAGTTGCGATAGGTGCCCCAATCCCTTCCAAGGAATATCTCTTCATACTTACCTCCGAAGGTCACAGGCCCAATGTTATCGCTCATTCCATACTCGGTTACCATCTTCCGAGCCATTTGGGTTGCTCTCTGAATATCATTGGAAGCTCCGGTACTGATATCATTCAAGACCAATGCCTCAGCAACCCGTCCGCCCAACAATTGGGTAATCTCATCCATCAGCTCGGATTTGGATACGAAATATTTATCCTGCTCGGGCAGTGTCAGGGTGTAGCCACCTGCCATTCCTCTGGGAATAATCGATATCTGATGAACGGGATCGGCATTGGGAAGCAGTTTTGAGACCACGGCATGACCTGCCTCATGGTAGGCCACCAAGCGCTTATCCTTATCAGTAAGAACCCTGCTTTTCTTTTCAGGTCCCGCAATGACCCGCGTGATGGCTTCCTCCAGCTCATCCATACCTATCTGTTTCTGGCCCTTTCGGGCTGCCAAAATAGCTGCTTCGTTCATCATATTTTCCAAATCGGCCCCCGTAAAACCGGGAGTCCTCTTGGCCAACACCTTCAAATCCACTTCCGACTTCAAAGGTTTCCCCCTGGAATGAACCTTCAGAATCTCCTCACGCCCTTTAATGTCGGGAATACCAACCGTAATACGCCGGTCAAACCTTCCGGGGCGCAACAGAGCAGGATCCAGAATATCCGGCCTGTTGGTAGCAGCAATTATGATGATCCCCTCGTTTACTGAAAAGCCGTCCATCTCCACCAGCAATTGGTTGAGGGTCTGTTCCCGCTCATCGTGTCCTCCGCCCAGACCGGCACCCCGGTGCCGCCCAACAGCGTCGATCTCATCAATAAATACAATACAGGGAGAATTCTTCTTGGCCTGTTCAAACAGATCCCTCACCCGCGATGCTCCCACACCAACGAACATCTCCACAAAATCAGAACCGCTGATGCTGAAGAAAGGCACACCTGCCTCTCCAGCAACGGCTTTGGCCAGCAGGGTTTTCCCCGTTCCCGGGGGTCCTACCAAAAGAATGCCTTTGGGGATCCTGGCCCCCAATTCTAAATATTTTCGAGGATTCTTAAGAAAATCTACGACTTCCTTAAGCTCATCCTTTTCTTCATCAGCACCAGCAACATCATCAAAAGTCACCCTGCGCTTGGCATCCGTATGCAGTTTCGCACGGCTTTTACCAAACGCCATAACCCGATTGCCCCCGCCCTGAGCCTGCTGCATAAATACAAACCAAAACACAACGAACAGAATTATTATAACGGCAAAGGGCAACAAATTAAGCCACCACGGCGGTTCTGCAGGTGGCTGTGGATCCCAGGCAAAACCAAAATCTGCCAAACTTATCTCCTCTGGCGATTTACCCAGCCGTTTGGCCTCCGCAGCTTTTACATCCTGCAAAAAGGTTTCCATTGAAGGCAGATATACCTGAAAATCGTACTTGTCCGGAAAACTATTTTCATATCTGGAGCCCTTTCTCACACCTATAGCGACATTTTCTACAGTCCTCAATTTTGAAATGTTTCCGTTTTCTATCTCCCGGATAAGCTCCGGATAAGATACTTTTTGGTGCCCCACATCTATATCAAGCAGAGTAACTATGAAAATAATCGCGATCAACAGGATCAGATAAAAGCCTGGGCCCCTAAGAAATTTCCTCAAACCCAGCCCTCCTTCACTAATCTACACATATAATCATATACCGTTATTGGTGTATAGAAATATTCCCTATGCAAATATTACAACAGGCATACTTCCTAATATTCCAACTCAAAAACGGCCCCATTTGGCTTTTTATATTGTAACACAACAACACGCAACAATGCAACGCATCAGCCGCATATTTCCCTAAAATAAACTATCTTAAGAACTTATTCGATATTATCGTCATCCAATACACGGATACATGGCAAATTGCGGTATTTCTCCGCATAATCGAGACCGTATCCTACAACAAACTTATCTGGTATGGTAAAGCCAACATAATCTACTTTCACCGGAGAGCGGCGCTTGGATGGTTTATCAAGGCAGCAGCATATCTTTAAGCTCTTCGGATTTCTTGACAGAAGATTATCGGCAAGATAGTTCAAAGTCAAGCCGGTATCCACTATATCCTCCACAATGAGCACGTCCTTTCCCTCTATCTCTTCATCCAGGTCCTTTAATATACGAACCACACCTGAAGAATGGGTGGAACGGCCATAGCTGGACACTGCCATAAAATCTATTATCAGAGGGAGCTTTATCTGCTTTACCAGATCGGCCAAGAACATCACCGCACCCTTCAGTATGCCGATCACAACCAGCTCCTTCCCCTGGTAATCCCTTGTAATCTCTTCTCCCATTTCACTTATACGCTTCATAAGGGTTTGCTCATCAATAAGAATTTTTCCGATACTATGCAAATTATTTCCCTCCTTCATGTGTAGCTTCCTTACAGATTTATTTAACAAGGCAGTCTTCCGTTTCAGCGAAGATAAGCCGGCAAGCCGGATTAGACTCCCTACACAATAACTCCGCCTTTTGACCTCATTTGTCAGCGCTGTCTCCCGTCAAAAATCTGGCCTTAAGCTCAACAATGTTTTTCGTATTCCCGGTTATCCTGTAATCTTGATGAATCTGCAAGCCAACCACCCAAATTATGTTATGCTCATCGGTTACCAGCGGAATGCTATCCCTCTTCCTCCGGGGGATCTTATTGTCTATAAAATAGTCCTTGAGCTTTTTTACCCCCTCCATGCCAAAGGGTTTAAATCGATCGCCCTTTCTGCGCTTTCGCACCCTCAACCGTCCCCTTATAACATCACCATCTATATATATACACCACGGGGATGAAAAGCAAACCTCCCGACGTTGTACATTCCGTGCAGCAATCTCCATACCTGTCTCCCTGATTATTACCTTGCCCGGAACATTCAAATGGTATTGGAACTCAATGGGGTGCTCCATGGTTTTATCACATGATAACACAACATGTCCGTAATCCTTGTAAACCACCACACCCCCCGGCAGCTGCAGCTCCGAACCCGTTGCTGAGCCGGACAACATATTAATCACACCGTCTATGTGATTGGCCTGTATCCCTTCAAGCCCTCTCAGGCGTTCCAAAGCCATCCTTAAAATTCGCCGTCTGACAGCAATGTGGCAGGACAAAAAGGCCTTTAAATCGAGCCCGATCTCATTGTTTTGGCCTGTAAACACCGTCATCCTTTCATACTGTTCCCTGCAATAATGGTCCAAAAATTCATCTTCATCGCGAATAAGAACCCCCATTCGAACAAGGACATCCACAATATTCGGGTTGAAGTTCTTTTGGATATAGGGTATGAGCTGATACCGAATGCGATTTCGGGTATAGCCGGTATCGCGATTGGTTGCATCAATGCGAAAGCTTAACCCGTTGTCCCGGCAGTATTTTTCTATATCCCTCCGGGATACTTCCAAAAGGGGGCGTATATATTTGCCGTCACGTACAAATTCCATACCCTTCAAACCCCGCATGCCTGTACCGCGCAATATATTGTGGAGAATGGTTTCAGCCTGATCGTCCCGGTGATGCCCCAGCGCAATCTTATGGCCATCTATTTTTTCAAACACCTGGTCGAAAAAACGATAACGAACCATCCTTCCCGCTTCCTCTTCGGTAACGCCCATCTCCGCTGCCAGCTCGGGTACATTAAATTTCTCAATAAATAAAGGGACATCCCATTGCTGACATAATTGGACAACAAAGTCCGCATCCTGATCAGCTTCTGTCCCTCTGATCCCATGATGTACGTGAGCAGCAAACAGCGTTAGGCCCATGGTTTGCCCAAACCGCTTTAAAAGGTGCAACAACGCTACTGAATCGGGGCCGCCGGAAAGCCCGACCAGTACCCGTTCCCCCGAAGACAGCATTTTATGCGTATGAATGGTATGGAGAACTCTGACAAGCATTCAATCACCTATATAACCTGAATAAAAACATTGTAGCCTTTTTAATAATATTTTTCAAGGGGGAATTTTATAAAAAGGCGGCTCTTGAAAAGCCGGCCAGATATAATTGACTAAAGGCTGGGTTTCCATATTCTGCTGACCATTACCGTCATATCATCATTGGCTATGCCGTTCGTCTGTTTAAGGGCCTCTTCCATTATAAAATCAGCCATCTCCTGAGGGTTTCTGGTGCTGTAATTTGCAATTCTGCCGGCAAACCATTCATCCTGATCTAGTTCCGAATCTACGCTATTTAATACTCCGTCGGTCACCATTATAATCATGTCCCCATCCTCAAGGATTACCTTAACGGTTTCAACTTGGATCTTGTCAAGTATCCCCATGGGCAGAGCGTGGGATTTTATAACATCCACCCGATCCTTTCTCTTGATAAAGGTTGACATCGCACCTATTTTAACTATATCGGCGCTGGCCCTGATTAGATCCACCACACAGAGATCTGCGGTAGCAAATATCTCATCCCTTGAACGGAGTATCAGCACCGAGTTAATTGTATGTACCGTCATATCGAGGTCAAAACCGGCTTCAAGAAAATTTTCCAGCAAGGACACCACCATACTGCTTTCAGCGTCGGCCCTGCTTCCCGAGCCCATGCCATCGCTCAAAGCCAGCATGTATTTCCCATCATCAAGGGGAATGGAGGAATAATTATCTCCGCAGGCATCGGCATATTGCTTTATCCTCCTTGCTACACCGGTCATAATTTTATACCTCTCTGCTTCAACAAACTGCAGAACACATTCCCTGCCACCGCTATTACATCTCTTAAAATTGCAGGACATGGGCTTTCTCAATATATCACCTATTACCCTTTCAACATGCCGGCTACATTCCATCCGCCGGCCGCAGGACTTTTTTGTAACATTTACTTCGATCTTTCCGTCGGTCTTTTCCGCAACCGTTACTTCCCTTACACGTATTCCCTGCCTATCCAGTTCAAACAATATGGCATCTTCAAGCTCCTTATTGAATTTGATATCCACATCAAGTTCACAGGCCAAACCGGTTATCAGCTTTGATATCCCTTCCAGCTGTCGTGCAACAAGGTTGCGGCATTCGTCTATCTTCTGGCGCCATCTATAGTTTATTCTGTACAGATCGTAAGCTTCATTCAGGATATCCAGCACAGTATCCATTTGCAAACAATTTTCGCTAATAGCAGAGGGAATGCATTCCCGATCCGCCCTTCCCTTTGATTCGATTATGCTTATAATCTCAAACATGTTGTTGTACGTGCTGTAAAAATTTCGCTGCCAGCAGGTTTTGTAAAGCCCGCAATTAATACACACCTGATTGACCGCCAGGTCAAGTAGTTTATTCAGATCCTCTTTCCCCGTCATAACATTATATTGGGACACCCTGGAGAACGCCTCTGCCAGTCTATGGTACACCTGCGAAAAAGCCTCCAACCTATTTACCATAAGCTCCTTAAGCCTGTTAGTGTGTCCCTGCCGGTTTCCCATCGCTTCGAATCTGACATCGGATAACTGCTTCAACCTTTCAATCATCTTCAGGGGTATGAGCATCGTAATGCCGGCCGATACTCCAATTTCTCCAAACTGCAGCATGGTTTCAGTAGAACGATTAATATAGAATGTCATAAGGGCATTCGAAAGAAAAAATGCACAGCCGGACCCCAATCTTCCCAAACCCCGGAAAGTCCCTACAATGAGTCCGCAGACTGCAAAATGTCCGATAAACATCGGTTCCGTTTGTCCGGCCAGTGATGTGACCAGACCTATCGTTCCGCCCACGGCGGCTCCCGTCCCAGGCCCGCCAATATATGAAAACAACAGAACCAAGGTAACGGCCAATATGTTTTTAATCGACAGCCCAAACAGATTAACATCCCATAAACCGACAACGAGAAGGGCCGCGAAAATACAAATGCTGACCATCTCTTGCTCGGATAAAACTCCTCGCTCCTCCGGCCGGACAAAAAGATCCACCACCGGCCCGTACACAAAAACCATTAAGAAGCCTATGATGCTTTCCAGACATGCTACAATCATATCATATATCAGAAAATTCTGCCGACTGATATACAGCAGATTTGCCAGTATCAGGATCACGAACACACCCAGCGCCGTATGAATATTCCTCCATCTTTTTAGCTTTGCCCTTAGGACACGCCCGTATACATAAACAGCAAACACGGCCATTATGTATTTCAACGCAAAACTGTTAAATCCCGTGTGTACAAAACCAAGACTTGCAGCCAGCAGAAACAAGCCGCAGTTCCGCTTACGCTGCATTATACAGGCAAACAACACCACACCAAAAGGCGCAATCTCATTGAAGATAACGGCTCGTCCCATCAGAAAGCAAGATGCCCACATCAGAATACTCTTTACCGCTTCCTTCCACTGAATTCCCGGCATTACAATATTTTTGGCCGTCTTTCCCGCTAAACCTCGGTATAGGTATTCTCCCTTTTGTGCCATAAAGCACACCACCCATAAAGCCATAGTCCGCATTACAAAATAAGCAAGGACATTATACCAGAGGCCGGACAAATATTTTGTCAATATTTGGGAAATGTATCTCAAAAACTTTCCGACATATTGTACAAACACCAAACATGGCTTATCTTTTTTCTCTTAAAGCAGGTTGCGAGTTTTCAACTGCCGGAATTCAACAGGGGTAAAGGGAGCGATCAAAGTATAACCGCAAACTATATGCTTTTCCTCACATATGATTTAATATGATTTAACAGAATTGTTCGTATTTGGAAAGACGGGTACGCAGCCATGATATGCGGACCTACAGTTGGCAGCCATAACTGAAACATAAAGCAGCCATAAAACCGAAACATAAAAAATAATGGCAGGATAATAGGCTGCCGGCATTATCCGACAGCCTACACAGCAATCAATCGGGACTAAACTCATCGTGACCGTTGCAAATTTGACAGACAAAGCGTGCCTACACAGCATTCAATCGGGGCTAAACCCTGTCCTATAACAATTAAAAACAGTTTTTGCAAGTTTGCTATAGAGCCGCATCCTTCTTTTCCAGCATATCCTTTACCTTCATCAGCCTGGTGCGGTTTCCCCTCTCGTCTTCATCCAGCTTCATTGTAATATATCTGATGGTCTCCTCGAGCTGGGGGATTACAATGTATTCCAGCGCATTTACCCTTCGCCGGGTTTTTTCTATTTCATCGGCCAGCATCTGGCATGTCTTTTCCACCTGGGCCAGCTCTATCATCAGGGGAAGAATCCCCGACAGGGTTACAATAGCTCCGTCCAGCTCAGCGGAAGTGGTGGAAAAGCTGTAGGGGTAGGGAGATACATCCTCGTCGGTCTCTTCCCTGTACTCTATAACCGGAACGACCACCCCCATGACATTGTCGGTTGAAGGCTTTATCTCAACCCTTCGGCTGGGAAACATTATCGCCTCCTCCAAAAACTCGGAGGACATAACAGCCCGTGTCATCAAAAAATCCTTAAGGGCCTGGGTTAATTTTCCTTCCATCTCTTCCCTCAATTTCTTATTTTGCCTTACCAGATCCACAAACCGGCGTACCATCTCATCCCGCTTGTCCTTCAGCAGCTTATGACCTCTAACGGCCACCTGAAGCCTTTCTTTCAAACGGGTAAGCTCCATCCTCGTGGGATTGACCCTCATTACCGCCATATATTAATCAGCCCCTTTTTTATCGGGAAGGTATTTGTCGATGTATTCATCCCGTATACGCCTGAGCTCACTTCTGGGTAATATTGACAAAAGTTCCCAGCCAAGATCCAAAGTCTCCTCTATGGAACGGTTGGTTTCGTATCCCTGGGACACGTAGCGCATCTCAAACTCATCCGCAAACTTGGCATAGAGCTTATCCACATCGCTGAGGGCAGCTTCCCCAAGAACGACGGCCAGCTCCTTTGCCTCCTTGCCTCTGGCATAGGCAGCAAACAGCTGGTTCATGGTGTCGGCATGATCCTCCCGGGTCTTACCCTCGCCAATTCCCTTATCCTTGAGACGGGACAGGGATGGCAAAACATCAATGGGAGGAGATACGCCCTTTCGATGCAGCTCCCTGCTCAGAATGATCTGACCTTCGGTAATATACCCCGTTAAGTCCGGAATGGGATGGGTCTTATCATCCTCCGGCATGGTCAATATGGGTATCTGGGTAATTGAACCCTTCTTCCCCCGTATTCTTCCCGCCCTCTCGTACATGGTGGCCAGGTCGGTATACATATACCCGGGATAACCCCGGCGTCCCGGCACCTCCTTGCGGGCTGCCGACACCTCCCTGAGGGCTTCGGCATAATTGGTAATGTCGGTAAGTATTACCAGCACATGCATGTCTTCCTCGTAGGCAAGATATTCAGCCGCCGTCAAGGCCATGCGGGGTGTTGAAATACGCTCAATAGCAGGATCATTGGCCAGATTCATAAACAGAACCGCCCTATCGATGGCTCCGGTTCTGCGGAAATCCGAAACAAAGAAATCGGCCTCTTCAAACGTTATACCTATAGCAGCAAAAACTACGGCAAATTCGCTTTCGCTTCCCAGCACCTGTGCCTGCCGTGCAATCTGGGCAGCCAGCTGGGCATGGGGCAATCCCGCACCTGAAAACACCGGCAGCTTTTGCCCACGAACCAATGTATTTAAACCATCAATGGCGGAAATACCGGTTTGGATAAACTCGGAAGGATAATCCCTTGCAGCAGGATTTATGGGCTCGCCATTGATGTCCATTCGTTTTTTGGGGATTATATCCGGTCCACCGTCTATCGTTCTGCCCATTCCGTCGAATACCCGTCCCAGCATGTCCCTTGATACACCCAGCTCAATGCTTCTGCCGAGAAACCGGGCTTTGCTGTCGGAAATCCTCAATCCATGGGACCCCTCAAACAGCTGGACTAGGGCTTTATCTCCATCTACCTCCAAAACCCGGCCTCTCCGAACTTCACCATTGGCCTGTTCAATTTCAACCAATTCGTTGAATTTGGCCCCCTCAACATGCTCAACCAGCATCAGCGGCCCTACTACCTCGGTTATGGTTCTGTATTCCTTAAGCATAGACCAATCCTCCCTCTGATGTCAGAGACGACATCTGCTCCCTCAACTCTTTCATAATATCATCCAACTGGCTCAACCGATCCTCCGGGATATATTTGGCACGGCCGATACGCTCTCGAACCGGAAGGTTTGTAACCTGGCTCAATTCGGCTCCTGCTTCAAGGGCCTGCTGCCCCAGACGGTGGAATTCAAGGATCAGTTTGAGCATTCTGTACTGCTTGTCAAGAGAGGTATAGGTATCAACATCATGGAAGGCATTCTGGTGCAGATAGTCTTCTCTGATGGATCTGGCCGTCTCCAGCACCAGCCGATCCTTCACCGACAAGGCATCCACGCCCACCAGTCTGACTATCTCTTCCAGCTGAGATTCTTCCTGGAGTAATGTCATAGCCTCCCGTCTCAGCTTAACCCATTCTTCCGACACTTCCCCGGCGTACCATTCGTCCAGGCGATCCAGGTACAGCGAATAGCTGGTCAGCCAGTTGATGGCCGGAAAATGCCTGCGGTATGCCAGCTGAGAATCAAGGCCCCAGAATACCTTGACAATACGCAAAGTGGCCTGGGTAACCGGCTCGGAAAAATCGCCTCCGGGCGGAGAGACGGCACCGATAGCCGTTATGGTTCCCTCGCGTTTATCCTGCCCGAAACATATTACCCGGCCGGCCCGTTCGTAAAACTCGGCAAGCCGGGAACCGAGATATGCGGGATAGCCCTCTTCTCCCGGCATTTCTTCCAATCGGCCCGACATCTCGCGAAGAGCTTCCGCCCACCTTGATGTTGAATCAGCCATAATGGCAACGCTGTAGCCCATATCTCTGAAATATTCGGCAATCGTTATTCCCGTATAAATGGATGCCTCACGGGCAGCCACCGGCATGTCGGAGGTATTGGCAATAAGCACAGTACGCTTCATAAGCGGTTCCCCGGTCTTAGGATCTTTAAGGCGGGGAAACTCCATAAGAACATCGGTCATCTCATTGCCCCGCTCACCGCATCCCACGTACACTATAATGTCGGCATCAGCCCACTTGGCCAGCTGATGCTGTACCACCGTTTTACCGCTGCCAAAAGGCCCGGGGACGGCAGCCACCCCGCCTTTTGCTACCGGAAAAAAGGTATCTATAACCCGCTGTCCCGTCAGCATAGGAAAGGCAGGCGGCAGTTTTTCTCTGTATTTTCTGCCAATACGCACAGGCGTACGCTGCATCATCGTTATATCAACCAGTGTTCCATCATCGCTTTTAACCTTGGCAATGGGTTCAACAATGGTAGCCTGCCCCTGGTGTATCCACTCGACGGTTCCCCTTATACCAGCCGGCACCATTATGCGATGTTCCACTATGGGGGTCTCCTGCACCACCCCTACTATATCGCCGGTTTCCACCCTGTCCCCCGGCTTTGCCCGGGGAACGAATTCCCATTTTCGTTCCCGGTCTAAAGGGGGCACCTCTACCCCCCTGACGATCCTGTCTCCCACCTTTTCCCTGATAAGGGTGAGCGGTCGCTGAATTCCGTCAAATATGGATTCTACAAGACCCGGACCCAGTTCCACGCTTAAAGGCTCACCTGTGGAATACACCGGTTCCCCCGGCCCCAGTCCGGATGTCTCTTCATAAACCTGAATCGAAGCTCTATCCCCCCGCAACTCGATTATCTCGCCAATAAGTCGCCTGTCGCTCACCCGAACCACGTCAAACATCTTTGCATCAGCCATTCCTTCAGCTACAACAAGTGGTCCGGATACTTTAACGATTCTACCCTGCATAGCTTACCTACCCTCGCTCTCCAAATAATATGTCAACTCCCAAGGCCTTTTCCACACTGGCTTTAACGCCCTTAAGTCCAAGCCCCAGGCTCCCCGCATTGTTCGGAATAAGCGTGATAACCGGAAAAGGCACGGTACTGTATCTTTCAATGGTCTCCTTAATATGTTCAGCAATGTTCTCGGTTAGGAAAAGAACTGCATACTTTTCCTTAGCCAGCCTGTGAATCAGCCTGGCAGCCTCTTCAGGCTGTGTTACGGGAAACACCGAAAGGCCTAACGCCTTAAACCCAAGTATGGAATCCCTGTCGCCTATAACTCCCATTTTATACATAGACATCACGTAACCTCTCACGAATTCTTTCTGCAGGCATGTTGTTGAGCTTACCCACCATAATTATGCGAATCAGCTTGATCTCATTTTCCTTACCCAGCAGGTACCCTGCTATTGCCTCTATCCCAAAAGGATTGTGTTTGCCCGCTCTTACGTATTCAAGCAGATAATTATCCATCAATCTTTCAAAGGCCGTTAAATTTCCGCTTCTTAGAAAGTCCTGGATACCCTCGGCTGCCAATTTGCCGTAGGGAGTATATTCCAACGTGCTTATTATACTCTCATAGGGCTGGTCAATGGCATTGGCAAAATAGGCAATATCCAAATCGCCATACGGGATCAGCAGCCTTTTTAAAAATTCAAAATCTTCGCCTAACCTTTTAGCACGCAGAAGCGAACGGAGATTGACAAGATCCACCTGCTTTTTAAAATATTGGGTGACAAATGAATTCCTTTTCCTTCGGCAAACACCAAAAATATGATCATACATGGCCCGATCCAGCACGATATCTATCTTCTGAGGATCGATCCTGAGGGTGAACATCTCTTTAATCTGTCCAACCGCATCCCCCATAAACCGGGGCAATGTCTTGTTTTCTTCAGCCTCAAGCCCGGCCTTCAAAACCTCAATGGGTACAGTCCCCATATCGGATAAAGCCAAAGCATCATTTTCACTGCCGGAATACATACTTTTCAGCATAACCTTTAGATTATGAAAATCATATTTCAGAAAAAACAAGCCCACCATATCCGGGTCGGGAGAGATCTCATCAATAAATTCGCGAACCCGCTTCATCTCCCTGGTCAGCATTTCCTCATAATCGTAAGGAGAAGACAGCTCAGAAACAAGAGGAGCATAGCTTGTCTCAGCCAAGATCTTTAGCACATCCCCGGCTGAAGGGGCATCCGCCATCCGCTCAATCCTGTCACGGCTCAACAACTTTGTCTCCAAAACCCGTACCCGGGCCACACCATATGCATAGCTGGGCTGAGGCATTCTATCATCCTTTCTATGTAAAGCTGGTACAGCAAACAAATTGGCCTGATCACAAAAAGCCAATGCTATTATTCCCGGAAAAGTACCCATACTGCCATATATCATCAGCTTATTCAAATATATCCCGTAAAACTCCCGTTTGGCGGTTTATTCCTCCGGAGAAAGCCCGCCAAACAAAATATCAGCCACCTGAGGCTCCAGCTCATCCCTTACTGTTTTCACAATTGATTCGAAGGTATTATTTATCTCTATCCCTCCGGTTCTGAGAATGAAGCCCGTTCTGAACTGCCCCCGATCAGGAGCCAGGCGCAGACCGCCTTTCCTTCCCTGTTTGTTGAGAAGCTCATTTACCTCATCCAGGAAACTTTGATCCAGCCGGTGTTCATCATGGGCTGAAACCACTATCTCCTCATCCCCCCGAAGGGGCAGGTTAAGAAGCGCAGAAACAATAACTTTACGGTATTCCTCATCCGGCATATTTTGAATCCTGTCAATAACGCCGTTGAAGACCGCATTCATCATTTCCTGTTTAGCAGCCAGCACTTTTTTTCTCATCTCCAGCCGAGCAATGGTCAACATCCGTTTCTTATGCTCTCTGGCCAACTCCATACTTTCTTTGGTCAATTGCTTTTTCAGCCTGCCGGCTTCGGCTTCCTTCTGCTCTTTTAATCCCTTTGCCTTATCACGGGCTGCCTGTATGATTTCATCGGCTTCCCTTTGGGCATCTTCTATAATTCGCTGTTTGATCTTCTCAATTCCGGCCATGGTTTTCACCCCTATACCGGAATACCGTTTACCAAAAGGAAAGAAGCAAGCAGGGCTAAAACGGCATAGGTTTCAACAACAACAGGAAATGTAATTGCCTTACCCAACTCCTCGGGACGCTTTGCAACTATACCAATGGCAGCCGCAGATACCTTGCCCTGATATATAGCTGAAATAAGGCCTACTATGGCAATCGGCAAGGCGCTTATAAATATCAGCAGCCCGGTCCCCTGGCTGACCTCTGTCATTCCGCCGAAGATATTGAGCTTGTTCATGATAATAAACCCGATTAGCAAACCATAGATTCCCTGGGTTCCAGGCAAAGCCTGTAAGAGCAAAACCTGGCCAAACTTATCCGGATCCTCGGTTACAACCCCTGATGCACTTTCACCGGCAATAGCAACGCCAAACACCGAACCCAAGCCGGCCAGAGCAACAGCCGTTGCGGCTCCCAAAATAGCATAGATTTGCCCCATGCTAAGTCCCAATCCTGATGATGCTGCATCTCCCAATACTACAAACAGGTGAACCAATTCCATATTAAACAGCCTCCTCTTCTTGGTATACATCTATAAACTTTGTTTTTATGCGCAGAGGTCTGAAGGCACTACCCCCAGCCTCAAAGAACCTTCCAAAAAATTCAATGTATTGCAATCTGCTAGTATGCACATATGCTCCAAGAATGCTTATAAGTATGTTAAACCCATGTCCCGCTGCCAGTACGACAGCGGCAACAATCCAACCTATCCACGAATTGGCGGCCATAAGGCCCAACTGGTTGATAACCGTGGCAATTACACCTCCCGACAGCGCTAAAGCGAACAATCGGGAGTATGATAACATATCGCTGAAATAGCCGGTAATATCGTATAAACTCAATAAACCAGAAAACAGCCTCTTTACAATGTTCTTTTGGTGTCTACCCTGGGTAAGCACCAAGCCAATCGCACCCGCCAATGCCATGTATTGTCCAACGGTTTGTGAGATGGTCGCCATAATAATCAGGCCTATTATGGTTACATACCAAAGCCCCTGATCAAACACCGCATCCCAAACCTTTCCCCGCCGTATGTTCATATAGGCTTTAAGCCCCATCCCCACAAAGATCTGGATAAGGCCCAGGGCAAAACAAAATATAAGCATGGCCAGCGGCTCATTAATGGGATCAAACCATAGGGGTGGCAACCCCAAAAGTGCTCCTGCATTGCCAAACCAACCGCCAAAAATAGTCCCCCATATAATGCAGGATATTCCTCCCAGGAATATTAGCATCCCCAGCTTTTTACCCATTCCCTTTAGCTTTAGCTTGCGCAGGGCAAAATATGACAAGGCAGCAATAATAAGTCCGTAACCCGCATCCCCCATCATGACACCGAAAAATACAAAGAAAAACGGCGCCATATAAGGATTTGGGTCGATGCTACGGGGATCCGGCGTGCTGTACAGCTCGGTAACCACCTCAAAGGGCTGGACTAAAGGCGGGTTTTCAAGAGCCACCGGGAAACTCTCTCCTGGCTCAGGATCCTCTAGCTGGATGTAAATCGCATTGGCAGCGCTATTTAACTTATTTGTCAAGTTTTCCGCATCAGCAGCGGGAACCCATCCTTTTAGCACAAACGTCTTTTCGGTGCTGAGCAATTTCATCGCTTCCCGCTTTTTATCTCTCAATATGGAAAGACCATCATAGATGACCTCCAGCTCACTGAGCCGAACTTCCAGCTCCCTTGCTTCCTCTTCTATCCTTTGCCTCTCCTTCATGATAGCGCTGAGCTGGTTATCGCAGCTATCTATAATTTCAGCGGGCGTGCCTTCCATATTGCTGAAATTGACATGGCTAAAGCCAAACTCCTTCAGTTTAGGATCAATTTCCTGCTCCAAAGCTTTATGATAGATTACAAGATAACCAACTTGCTCTCTGTTCTCACCCACCCTTTGAACAAAAAACTCCCTATCGGCGAATTCCAGTTTGATTGCGTCCTCAAATTGAAGGGAGCCTCTGCTATCCAACGTACCTACCAATACACGGGTAGACGCGGTGTCGCCTATATCTTCCAACGGGAGATCCAGGCCCTTCCATGGAAGCAGTTGCTGCTTAACGCTCAAGATACGGGTTTCACGGGCACCAAGCTCTACCAGTTGCTGTTCCAGCTTGCGGCAGGTCGCGGCCACCTGTAGAGCGCCGTCAGCCCTTCTGAGCATTTGTTCCAGTTCGGCCACGCTGACACTTTGCCTGGATGTAAAGGCTCCGCGCTTTTTATTACAGTAACGCCCTATAAATTTCAGGGCAAACTCTATTTCAGCCAGCTGGGATTCTATCCGTTCCAGAGTTTCATAATCATAATACTGGTCAAAAACCCCATTGTCCTCCCCCTGGCCCTGGCCATCCCCCTGGTTTTCTTCATGGCTGATTTCAACAATTTCGACATTTCCCATTCTCTGCAGAATATCGAGAATCTTCTCCTTATCAGCCTGCAGACCTATCAGAAACACTTTTTTCATGTCAACTATGGCCACGTATATTCACAACCTTTCCTAAAACCAAGGAAATGGCATCTTCCATCCTGCCCCGAGCAAACTGGCGAATTCTTTCGCACTCATCATCGGTTTTTCTGTTCAATTCTTCAATTTCTCTTCCAGCTTCTTCTTCAGCCTGCTTTATAAGCTGTTGCCTTTCCTGCTGCGCCCGTTGAATTATGTCGGCTTCAAGCTCATATCCGTCTTGTTCCGCCTGGCTCATAATATCCCTGGCCTTCTCCATGGCCTGCCTTCTGATGTCCTTGGCCTGTTCCTCTATCCGCTTTATCTCGTCAATGACGTTATTAATCATCGATTCCTTCACCCCTTTTCAACGGCTGCCACCCAACGGAAGACTATTTGGTGCCGAACAACCTGTCACCTGCATCCCCCAGACCCGGCACTATGTATCCATGTTCGTTGAGACATTTATCAACGGCAGCAACATATATATCCACGTCCTGGTGATCCCTGCGGACTCGTTCTATTCCTTCAGGTGCAGCTATCAAGCACATAAGCTTAATGCTCTTTGCTCCTCTTTGCTTGATAAAATCGATAGCCGCTGAAGCCGAACCTCCTGTGGCTAACATGGGATCTATTACAATCAGTTCCCTCTCCTCGACGTCGTAGGGTAGTTTGCAGTAATACTCAACCGGCTCCAATGTTTCGGGGTCACGGTACAAGCCGATATGTCCAACCTTGGCCGCCGGGATCAGTTTAAGCATGCCATCTACCATCCCCAGGCCTGCTCTCAAAATGGGTATTATACCCAGCTTTTTCCCGGATATAACCTTGGCTTTTGCCTTGGCCACCGGCGTTTCGATCTCCACCTCCTTAAGCGGTAAATCTCTTGTAACCTCATATGCCATAAGCAGCGCCAATTCCTCTACAAGCTCTCTGAACTCTTTCGAGCCTGTCTCCTTATCCCGTATGAGGGACAGTTTATGCTGGATTAGCGGATGATCCAAAACATGTATTTTCCCCATCATTTTCTCTCCTTTTTCATAGGCTTGTCTAACGTACAAAAATAAAAGGGATCAGCTTCCTGCCCCTGCTGTAAATACTTCAAGTCCCTCTCGTCCTGCAATAAGGGCTTTACGAGCCATCCCTATAAAAAGACCTGTCTCCACAATTCCCGGTATGATCTGAAGAGCATAATCCAATTTATATATATCAGGGGCATCAGAAAAATACAGGTCTACTATAAAGTTTCCGTTATCGGTTATCACCGGACCATCCTTTTTGACTGCGGTTCTTAATTTGGGTTCTGCACCTGTCTTCCTGACCTTTTTCATCACCAAGCCAAGTGCGGCCGGTATAACCTCGACAGGAATCGGAGTAGCAATGGCCAAACGTTCCACCATCTTGGAATAATCTGCAATAAGAACAAACTCATCGGCCATAGCAGCTATGATCTTTTCGATTGTATGGGCTGCCCCCCCGCCTTTGATGGCATTCAGGCTGTAGTCAATCTCATCAGCCCCATCAATGGCTATATCCAACCTGTCAACCAAAGCAACATCCTGCAGGGGTATTCCCTGCTGATAACACATCAGCCTGGACTGATAGGAGGTTGGTACGCCATAGATGGACAGCCCGTCCTTCACTCTTCGTCCTAATTCCTCAATAAAAAAAGCTACGGTTGAGCCGGTACCGATGCCAACGATCATGCCATCCTTCACCAAATCGGCTGCTGCTACCCCTACCATTTTTTTTAAGCTCGCGTTGTGTGATGCTGCCTTCATAATCCAACAATACCCCCTGAATATTCTTTAATATTATACCCTACACCCACCAGTTATTGCAACACGGAATTATTCGACAAACTTCTCAACCAGCTTGTTCAATGATTCTTCAAGCTGAAGAGCGCATTCCTCATAAACTTCAACCGGTTGTCCAAAGGGATCAGGGATTTGGGCCGATTCCGGTGAAAGCTGTCCACCCTCTGCGTACTCTTTCAGCACATGGATCTTATGAGCGGCTTCGGGATACATACCAATCAGATATGCCTTATGCCTGCTGGTCATGGTGAGTATAAGATCGGCCTGGTTTATAAGGGAGGGATTGATCCTCTTTGCCCGATGTTGGGTTAAATCTATCCCCCGATTTTTCATAACCTGGACGGCCTGCCAGGATGCCTTGTCCCCCTCAATTGCAGCCAAACCGGCCGATTGCACCTCTATATCTTCAATACCCTTCTCCCTCAGTAATTTTTGCAATAATGCCTGAGCCATACTGCTCCGGCAGGTATTGCCTGTACAGACAAATAGAATTGTTTTCACTATTGATTATACCTCCCAATCAATATTACTCATACATCGATCACATTCATACATCGATCACATTAAAACCCGCTGCCCTTACCATGCGATTCATTATGGCCAGCCCTTCATTGCTGGTATCCACCCACTCGGCCAGCACAACATCTACTCCCCTGACATCAAATTCTCGTAAAACCAAAAACAGGTTGGAAGCCATCTCAGCCGGCCGGGTACGTTTGCCCAACACCAGTACCTCCCCCTTTTTATAGCAATCCTTGGTCTCCTGCGTAGCAAGGATTCCAGTCTTTATGCCCTGATCAGCGTATTCTTCGGCCAGTTCATTGATCCTTTTCACAATATGAGCCAATTCACCCCGCACTATCAATACCTGTGCCCTGGGCGCATAATGAGTATACTTCATCCCCGGAGATTTGACCTTTTGTCCGCCGGCAACGGGTCTCAAAACGTTCAGATCCACCCTGACCTCTCCCAGCACCTCTTCCAGCATCTCAAGTGTCACCCCTCCCGGCCTTAGGATTACCGGAACATCAGCTGTCAAATCCAGGACAGTTGATTCCAAGCCCACACAGCATTTCCCGCCATCCAGGATAAGGGGGATCCTTCCATCCAGATCTTCCAGCACATGCTGCGCTGTGGTAGGGCTTATATGCCCGGAACGGTTTGCACTGGGTGCCGCAACGGGAAGCCCGCTAAAGTCGATAAGCCTTAGGGCAACGGGATGATTGGGCATCCTGATAGCCACCGTATCCAGGCCGGCAGTTACCCTGTCGGGAATTATGGAAGCCTTTCTAAATACCATTGTGAGGGGGCCCGGCCAGAAAGCTTCCATCAATATTCTGGCCCTCCTGGGAACCTCATCAACCAGCTTGTCCACATCCCGGACATTTGACACATGTACTATTAATGGATTATCCCCCGGCCGTCCCTTGGCCCGGAAGATCTTCTCAACAGCCTGAGAATCAAGGGCATTGGCTCCCAGGCCATACACCGTTTCAGTGGGGAAAGCCACCACTTCCCCGGCTTTTATGAGTTCAGCAGCCTCTCCAATTAAATTACAATCCCGGTTCAAATCATCTATCTTCAGTACCCTGGTTTTCAATTACCAATTCCCCTTCCTGTTGCTCTCAAATAAGGGAAGTTATAAATATACCTGCCAGCCCTCCCAGTATAAGCCCCATCACCGGAAGTTTTCCCCTGTCTAGCTTAAGAGCGCCCGGTATCAGTTCAATGCAGGTTATGTACAGCATGGCTCCGCCTGGAAACCCGAGACAAATGCCGATAAAAAAAGGGGATATCCCGCCAAGCAAGTACCCGGCTAAAGCACCCATTCCTGTTGGAATACCGGCAACAACGGCAGCTAACAATACCTTAACTTTCCCGGTACCGCCTACTCTCAAAGGCGCAGCCATGGCTATTCCTTCAGGAATATCGTGAAAGGCTATAACCAGGCTCAGACCCATCCCATAGGATTCCATGGCCGAAAATCCCGAACCTATAGCCAGCCCTTCGGGAAAGTTATGCAGCGCAATGCCGATCCCCAAAAGGATACCCGTTTTTGTATACTGGTTTATGGCTCCCCCAATCCTTCTTTCACGGCTCACGCGGCGCTGTTGCGATACAATTATTCTGTCACAGGCTATAATCACGGCCACACCCAGCACCACGCCAATTATACCGGCTGTCAGGCCTCCTATTTCATAGGCTTCTGGCAACAGATCAAAGCAAACCACTGCTAGCATAAGACCGGCAGAAAAATTGAGCAGGGCACTCAAAAAACGCCTGCTAGGGTTATTCAACAGAAAACCTATGGCACCACCCAGACCGGTTCCGATAATTCCGGCCGCACTTCCTACAATGGAGGTATACAATAGCTGATTCAACGTTGATCATTCCAAACTACTTGATTTTTATACCATTCTATTCAAAGCGATGCTTGGGTATTCTTCAGCTTTTCAGCCTGATCGTTGGTGATAAGCTCATTTATCAGTTCATCAATATCTCCGTCCAGGAAGCCCTCAAGGTTATAAATGGTCATCCCTATTCGGTGATCCGTCACCCGGCCCTGAGGGAAGTTGTACGTTCTAATTCGTTCGCTTCTGTCGCCCGTTCCCACCTGGCTTTTCCTTGCTTGTGCATATTCCTGCTCCTGTTCCCTCTGGGCAGCATCCAATAACCGGGCTTTCAAAACCCTCATTGCCTTTTCCTTGTTCTTTAACTGGGATTTCTCGTCCTGACAGGTAACTATTATGCCGGTGGGCAGATGGGTAATGCGGACCGCCGAATCCGTCGTGTTGACGCTTTGACCGCCGTGTCCCGATGACCTGAATACATCTATTCTAAGATCGTTGGGATTTATCTCGACTTCCACATCCTCGGCCTCTGGTAAAACTGCTACTGTAGCGGTAGATGTATGAATTCTGCCACCCGATTCGGTGGTGGGAATTCGCTGAACCCTATGGACACCGCTCTCATATTTCAAACGACTGTATGCACCCTTCCCTTCTATAACAAATATGAGTTCCTTTACACCTCCCATATCGGTGTAATTGGCACTCATGATCTCCATTTTCCAGCCTTTGCGCTCTGCATAGCGGGAGTACATTCTGAAAAGATCGGCCCCGAACAGGGCAGCCTCTTCGCCCCCCGCACCTGCCCGTATCTCTACAACGACGTTTTTCTCGTCGTTGGGATCTTTGGGTATGAGCAACAGCCTGAGCTGTCTTATGACTTCTTCACGCTGCTGACTCAGTTGAACCAGTTCCTCCTCAAGCATATCCCGCAATTCATCGTCCGGCTTTTCATCCAACATCTCCTTTGCAACCGCCATATCCTGTTCAATCTTTTTGTATTCTCTGTATTTTATAACAATATCCTCCAGCTCGGCATGCTCCTTTACCAGCTGCCTCCACTCATTCTGCCGGGCGATTATATCAGGATCCGCTATAGCCCTGCTGAGGTCCTCGTATTTTTTTTCAATAAACTCCAATTTGTCCAGCATAATTCTCCCCTTTAACGAAAAGTATTACGGTTTTCAATCCAATCGCCAGTATTATTTTACAGCTTTTTTCATATCATCACAAGCAGACAGCCATAACTATCAATTCGTCTTTTTACATGGAAATATTCCATGGTTTACAGCACCTTTCTTTCAGCGTCAAAGCCGGCCTGCGGCCATCACCCCATCAAAGATCGGGGCTGTACGTCGCATAGACCACACGTTCAATTCCGGCCAGATCTCTGACAGTTCCAATATTTTGATAGTAGCCGGTATCTTGAAAAATGGTTTTAACCACCTTGGACTGACCATAACCCACTTCAACAGCCAGCAGGCCCCCGGGCTTTAGCCAGTAAACACAATCATCTGCCAATCTGCTGTAGAAGCGGAGCCCGTCAGCCCCTCCATCCAGGGCAAGCCTTGGTTCGTAATCCCTTACCTGGGCTTCAAGGGTTTCAATGTCCCCTGTGGGTATATAGGGCGGATTGAACACCACCGCATCAAATGGACACATTCCGGGATGGCAGTGCAAAGGGCTGAATAAGTCCCCCTCAAGAAAAGCTATACGCCCTTCCACTCCATGGAGCCTTGCATTATACTTTGCCACCTCCAGGGCTTCAGATGAAATATCAATGGCGGTAATATGGGCTCCGGGGATAAAGACAGCTAAACTGACGGCGATAGCGCCGCTGCCCGTACCCAGATCCAGTATGCGCAAACCCTTACCCTGCCGGGAAGCCCAATCGATCACATGCTCAACAAGAATCTCGGTATCAACCCTGGGAATAAGAACCCTTTGATCCACGTAAAAGTCAAGGCCCATGAATTCCCTGCGATTTATTATATACTGTACAGGACATCCTGAAGCCCTCTTTTCTATTAATTCAAAATACTGCTGCACCTGTGAACTGTCCAGCTCCCTATCGGAGGCAAGGTAGAGTTCATGCCTCTGACATTTTAACAGGTGGGCCATAAGCATTTCAGCTTCCAGCCTGGGGACGGAAACGTTATTGTTCTTAAGAATTGCACACCCTTGCTTCAAAGCTTCCATCACATTCAGCTCCATGAATTTCCTCCTCGGCGATACCGGCAGCTTCAACAAAAGCGCGAATGGCTACTTCCAGCTGGCCGTCATCGGGCTCCCGGGTTGTTAATCTCTGAAGCATAAGGCCGGGAAACATTATAAATCTGACACACGGCCAACTGGTTTTCCCCGCCCATCTTATTATTTCATAGGAAACCCCGGCAACAAAGGGTAAAAGTAAAATCTTCATGACTATGCGCAGCACTACGTTATCCCAGCTGAGTGCGGAGAATACCACAATACCCACAACCATGACCACCAGCAGAAAAGCCGTACCGCATCTGGGGTGAAGTGTACTGTACTTCCTGGCATTTGATACGTTCAATTCTTCACCGTGCTCATAGCAGTGAATGGTTTTGTGTTCCGCACCGTGATACTCAAAAACCCGCTGGATGTCCCTAATTTTTGTTACCAGTATGAGATAACACAGGAATATCGCCAATCTGATTGCTCCTTCAATCAGTCCCAGTACAAACCTGTTTGTTATCCAGCTCTTCAACAGCCCGGTGAGCAAAGCAGGAAGCACGACAAAGAACAGTACGGCCAGCCCCAATGCTAATACCAGGGCAAATAACATCATGACGTCCTCCGCTTTTTTCCCGGTTTTGTCAGCAATCATTTTTTCAAACTTTGATGGCTTGTATTCCTCTAAAGCGGCCTGCTCGCCGGACATCTCGGCTGAATCCATAAGGGACTTAAAACCTACAAGCAGGGTTTCAATAAAATTTACCATTCCTCTTATAACCGGCCATTTAAGTATGGGATATCTATCCTTTAAAGAGCTGAGCTCCCGGGCATCCACAACTATCTTGCCGTCAGGCCGCCTGACGGCTATTGCCATGCGGGAAGGGGCCCGCATCATCACTCCTTCTATTACCGCCTGCCCCCCTATATTGCATTTTTTCATCGTTTTCACCCCTTATGGTAAATAAAAATGCAGACCAGGGAACAACCCCAATCTGCATATTCTACCTGGAATTTATACCTGGTCGCTTTCCATGCCGTATCTTTTCTTAAACCGCTCGACTCGTCCACCGGTATCCACTAGCTTTTGTTTCCCGGTAAAGAAAGGATGGCATTTTGAACATATCTCAATCCGAATCTCCTTCTTGGTAGAACCGGTCTCAAAAGTCTCTCCACACGCACACCTTACCACGGCTTTTCCGTACTCCGGATGTATGCCTTTCTTCATAATCGTCACCTCTTCCGTTCATATTCAGTTACAACTATTATAGTATAGCATAGCACTGAACGAAATTTCAATACAATTTTTCCGTTCAAGTCTTCCATTGGGGCAGAATCCTGGCTTTCTGCAAAGCCCTTATAATGGTAATAATAATTGGGCCTAAGAACAGACCCGCAATGCCGAAGATTTGCATGCCCACATATATGGATATGAGGGTAACCAGCGGGTGCAAACCCAAATTTTGACCCATAATCTTTGGCTCCAGGAACTGACGAACGCTCAATATAACTATATATAATATAATAAACCCTATTGCCCTGGGTACATTTCCAAGTATCAGATTAATGGCCGCGGTGGGAATGAGTATCGTACCCGTACCCAATATGGGTAACGCATCCACAACGGCCGTTATTATTGCAAAGGAAAAAGCATATTTGACACCTATAAGGCTGTACCCAATCAACAGCTCGATAAAGGTAACCGTAATGAGAACCAATTGGGCTTTAATAAAGCCCAGCAAAGCCGCAAGCAAATCCTCTTTAATGGAACGAATTTTGGTTTTCCAGCCTTCAGGCAATTGCTTGTATACAAAATCGGAAACCTTATCCCTGTCTCTGCTCATAAAAAACGATGCCACCAGGGATATTACTATAAACAGAAACAACTGGGGAAGAAATTTAGCAATGCCCATTATATAATTCAACAGCCTTTGTAAGTAGGAAGCAATATTGCCCACAAAAGAACCGAGGGCGTCCCGGATGCTCTGCTCAATATCAGGAGGCAAATTCAGATACCAGTCCTGACTTTTGGTAAAAATCATTTCTATATACTGCATAACCATCTGAGCACTGGGAAATTCCCTGGCCAATCTCCATATTTCATTAATTATATTGGAAATAATGAGCGTTATGCCTCCGCCAATGACCACAACAAACGCCAGCAGCACTATGGCTACGGACACAGCCCGAGGCAGCCTGGCCTTCCTGGTAACAAAGTGTACCGGCCGTTCAATCATGAAGGTGATTAACAGCGCCGCCACAAAGGGAGCGATATAGGGTACAACTATTATCAACACCAGCAATATCAGAGAAAAAATCAGCAGTATCCAAAGCGCTGTCTTTAAATGTTTTTTATAGTGTGGACTTAATTGTATCATAAACCCTTACCCCGTTATACTATACAATCTTTTTCTCACCTGTAGCTGTAATAGTTGTCATAATCCCTGTCGTTTAAATAACCTTCCTTTTCCATTCTTTCAAAATGATCCATCATCAGATCGATGAATTCATCATTGGAGTTGGTGCGCATAAGATCGTTGATTATTATCTCAATCACCCTATCGGGACGGCCTTCGCTCAAATTCTTTCGTATTGCCCATACTCCCTCCAGCTCTTTCTGGGAAAGCAGCAGTTCTTCCCTCCTGGTTCCCGAACGGAAGATATCGACAGCAGGGAATATTCTCTTCTCGGACAGCTTTCTGTCCAAATGAATCTCCATATTGCCGGTACCTTTGAACTCCTCATAGATAACCTCATCCATACGGCTGCCCGTATCAATCAATGCTGTGGCAATTATGGTAAGGCTGCCTCCCTCTTCAATGTTCCTGGCTGCACCGAAAAATCTCTTTGGCCTGTGAAGAGCTGCCGAATCAATACCCCCCGATAATGTCCTGCCGGTCGGAGGTACGGTAACATTGTATGCACGGGCCAAGCGGGTTATACTATCCAAAAGAACCACCACATCCCGCCCGTGTTCCACCAGCCTCTGGGCCCGCTCCAAAACCATCTCGGCTACCTTGGTGTGGTGTTCGGGCAGCTCGTCAAAGGTAGAATATACCACATCTCCTTTTATGGACCTTTGCATATCGGTTACCTCTTCAGGCCGCTCATCAATAAGCAGAACTATCAGATATATGTCGGGGTAATTCATTGCAATGCTGTTGGCAATTTTCTTAAGCAGAGTGGTCTTACCAGCCTTAGGAGGTGATACGATTAGACCTCTTTGGCCCTTTCCAATGGGAGATATAAGATCTATTAATCGTGTAGCCAGCTCTTTGGGGTTCTTGGGATTTTCCAGAGTTATACGTTCATTTGGGTATATGGGAGTAAGTTCATCAAAGGGCTTTCTCTGATTGGCCTTTTCAGGATCCTCACCATTAACTGCCGTGACATAGAGAAGGGCCTGAAATTTCTCGCCTTCCTTAGCAGGCCGGGTTTTCCCCTCTACAAGATCGCCGGTTTTAAGGTTGAATCGCCTAATCTGCGATTGGGATACATATACATCCCTGCTTCCCGACATATAGTTGTCGGAACGCAAAAAACCGTATCCGTCCGGCAATACTTCCAGAACGCCTTTTGCATCCCCGCATTCACCGGTGTTTAGCAATATCGGTACCGCAGGATTTGAAGTGTTGTAATACTTCCGGGCATATGCAACCTGCCTTTCGTAATCATCTTTATAGCTGTCCGGCTCTTCCTCGCCTTTGCGGTTATCCTCCTTTACCGCCTCTTCCTCCGCTTCATCTTTAGAACCGGCATCATCTTTTTCAGCCTGTTGCTGAACCCCGTCAAGCTTCTTATCCCCCTCATCATCCTTTTTGACCAGATGCAAATGCCTGGGTTCTTCTGTTGGTTGGTCGTCCCTCTTCATCTCCTGCTGTATTGGCTTTGGCTCAACCATCTGTAATTGTTCTGCTGCCATCTCCCTTGTTACCTCTTGCTGTTCGGCCGAAACATCTTTTTTCCTCGGCCGCCCCCTTCTGGTGGGTTTATGCTCCTGTTCCACAGGCTGGCTGAGCTGTTCCGGCTCTTTTTGCTCGGCCTGCTTCTGATCATGCACCTGATCAGCATCTTCCTGCTTTTGCTCCATATCTTCCTTGGGCTGTTGTTTTTCAAGCCATTCCCGCTGTTGTATCTCGGCCATCTCTTTCAGTTTTTCCTGTATCAGCTGAATAAGCTCGGCCTTTTTATATCGAGTAACGCTTTTTATTCCAATATCCTTGGCAAATTCCCTTAACTGAATGATCGTATTATTTTCCAGTTTATTCAAATCCAATATCATTTCACCACTTTCCTTCTTTATTTTTTTTTGAACTCAAAACGTGACAATCCTTCTTGTATCAGACGAAGCTGAACCTGTTAAAAAATACACTTGGTACAGGAGTATTGCTGAAGAAATTTGATAGAAATATGTCTCTCCTACATATTATTGCCAGCTTACCATCTTTCATACTTATTTATCAACCACACTGAAACAAATGAACACAATGTTTCACTGCTACTACAATAAACAATATACACAAATAAAGCTCAAACAGTTCTTAACAATGCCCTACGCTTACTCCCAACCAAACCGAACCATGGGTGTTTTAACTTTTCAACCTCAATGGGACGCTAATACAAATTTACAAAAGCAAAATGAATAATCTTACAGCTTTTGTATACAAACGATCTTCCCCAAAAAGTGAGAAGCAGATTTGATAGGCATCCAAGGGTACCCATTATTATATGGTATTGTTTGTGTGTAGGTTCATTCAATATAATACTTCAAATCACAGCTTCAGTCAACACAAAAATTTATAAAAAAACCCTACTCCAAATTGGTAGGGTTGAATAAAATCTCTTTCACCCGTTCATCTTCCTTTTGCATATTCATAAGCTGCACCTATAAAATCTCTGAACAGGGGGTGAGGTCTGTTTGGCCGTGACTTAAACTCCGGATGAAACTGCACCCCTACAAACCAGGGATGTCCCCTCAGCTCTATTGATTCCACCAGCCGCATATCCGGTGAAAAACCCGATACGATCAGGCCGTGGGATATTAATATATCCATGAAATGATTATTATATTCATATCTGTGTCGATGCCTCTCGTACACTATTTCCTGCCCGTAGGCTTTTCTGATCAATGTATTTTCCACGGTCTTGCAGGGATAGACCCCCAATCTCATGGTTCCTCCCATTTTATCAATATTCTTCTGATCGGATAGGAGATCAATCACTGGATACGGGGTGTCGGGATTAAATTCGGTACTGTGCGCGTTTTCCAGGCCAATCACATTCCGTGCAAACTCAACAACGGCAAGCTGCATCCCAAGACATATGCCGAAAAATGGAATACCCTTTTCCCTTGCATACCGGATGGCATACACCTTCCCCTCAATTCCCCGATCGCCAAACCCGCCCGGTACCAGGACTCCTCCTACACCCGACAGTAAAGCATCCACATTGCTCATGTTCAACTGCTCAGATTGAATCCACCTGATTGCAACTTCCACATCATGGGGCAGTCCCCCGTGATAGAGAGCCTCAGCCACGCTGAGATAGGCGTCATGAAGTTCCACATATTTGCCAACCAAAGCAATTGTAACTTTCTTTTTCAGCTTTTTCATATGCTCTACCATCTGGCACCATTCGGTCATATCGGCCTGTCCACAGTCTAACTTTAATTTTTCAATTACCAGATCGTCCAGACCTTCCTCCTTCATCATCATGGGCACTTCATACAGATTGTCAGCGTCCAAATTCTGTACCACTTGCCTGGCCTCCACGTTACAGAACAGCCCTATCTTTTCTTTCAGCTCGCGGTTCAGAGGCTTTTGGGTCCGGCATACAATTATATCAGGCTGGATACCTATACTCCGTAACTCCTTTACACTGTGCTGGGTTGGCTTGGTTTTAATTTCACCTGTTTTGCTCAAAAAGGGTACCAAGGTCACATGTATATACATGCAGCTGTCAGGTGGTACCTCCCACTTTATCTGACGAATGGCCTCCAAAAACGGCAGGCTTTCTATATCGCCCACGGTCCCGCCGATTTCGGTAATAACCACCTCGACGTCGGTTTCCTTAGCCACCTGGAATATCCTATCCTTTATCTCATTGGTGATATGGGGAATTACCTGGACGGTACCGCCAAGATAATCACCTCGTCGTTCCTTGTTGATGACTGACCAGTATATTTTCCCTGCAGTTATGTTGTTGTTCCTGGTTAAATTTTCATCAATAAACCGCTCATAGTGCCCCAAATCCAGGTCGGTTTCGGCACCATCCTCAGTAACAAAAACCTCCCCATGCTGATATGGACTCATAGTGCCGGGGTCAACATTAATATAGGGGTCGAATTTCTGTATAGAAACCTTCAACCCCCTGCTCTTTAGCAATCTACCCAAAGATGCAGCGGTAATCCCCTTTCCAAGGGAAGACACCACACCCCCGGTAATAAAAATATATTTAGCCACCTTATCCCCCTCCGAACATTTTTCAACATAATTCTACAACCATCAATTGTATACATCGCTTCAACCCGTTGTCAAGGATTATTTGATATCCAGGGGCACAATATGATGCAGAATATTCTGCGACAATCATGGTGCATCCCATCAGCTGTACCGTATAAATTGCATGTTTATGCATCCAGATTATCCCTTATTACCATACAATTCATTACTTATAATTCAATACCACAACCCTGGTATCTTTCTCCCGGATGTCCCGTTCCGTAATCTCGAAGGTGTTGGTGTTCAATCTGTCGCCTTCTCCCATAATCTCAAGAAACTTATCCACCCCATCTATGGGAAAATCAATTTTATCGGTTTTATAATGCATAGGGACTGCTATGGATGGTTCAATTTTTCTCACAATTCCGGCCGCCGTTTCGGCGTCGATGGTGTATGTACCACCTACCGGTATAAGAAGTACGTCCACCTCTCCCATTCTGTCAATCTGTTCTTGAGTCAGGGAATGGCCCAGATCGCCGCAATGGCAGACCCTTATGCCATCCATCTCAATTACATAAATTATATTCAGGCCCCTCTTGCTGCCGCCCTGGTCATCATGATAGCTTTGAACTCCCTTTATGGAGATGCCTTTTATGGAAAATTCCCCTGCCTGGCTGACGATCTCAGGCCTTCCTCCGACGGCCTCTACATGATTGTGATCAAAATGCTGGTGACTTACGGTCACAATATCCGCCTTCTCACCGGGAAGATCATAACCCACCGATTCATCAAACGGATCGGTAATGACGGAAAGGCCGGAATCCGATGACAGTTTAAAACAAGCATGTCCGTACCAGGTTATCCTCATAATCCTCTCCTCCTATTGTTAAATATTTTTTTAATAATTCTCAATGTCCACCTTTTCGGCATATTCTATATCCGTATTCAAAAAATTGCTTCCTATTTGTTTAAATCGCTGGCTGAAATCGCTTAAATAGTAACGATAATGGCCCGGGCCTCCACCCTCTCGCAACATATTCCTCTCGATCAGCATCTCCTTTACCTGTCTGACCGCATCCACTGCCGGATTAACCAGGGTTACCCCAGGACCCACCACTTTTGAAATGGTGTTTGCCAGCAGCGGATAATGGGTGCAGCCCAGTATAATGGTGTCGACTCCCAGTGATTTCAAATCGTTCAAGTATCTGCAAGCCGTCAGATATGCAATTTCCGTATCACTCCAGCCCTCCTCCACTATGGGAACGAATAATGAGCAGGCTACACCGTATGTCTCTATATCGGGATTTATCTTTTTTATAAGCGTTGGATAAGCACCGCTTGCCACAGTTGCCTGAGTCCCGATAATTCCCACCTTGTTATTTCGCGTGACCCTGGCAGCAGCTTCGGCGCCGGGTTCAATTACACCGATTACCGGTATATCAAAAGCTTCTTTAACAGCTTGAATTGCCATTGAGCTGGCGGTATTGCATGCAATTACGACCGCCTTTACATTTTTTCTCATTAGAAAGCGGATGCACTGTATGGAATATTTGACAATTGTTTCCCTGGAGCGGGTGCCGTAGGGCAATCTCGCCGTATCACCGAAATATACAACATCTTCATTGGGAAGCTGTGCCATAAGCTCCTTTATTACCGTAAGTCCGCCCAAACCCGAGTCAAAAACCCCTATCGGCCTGTCATCCATGTTACAAAAGCTCCTTTCACTCAAAATGCTTTTCCTTAAACCTTTCTATAGCCAATTCAATAAGGCGATCTATCAAATCGGAATAGGATATGCCGGTAGCTTCCCATAGTTTAGGATACATGCTTATTTTGGTAAAGCCCGGTATGGTGTTGGCTTCATTTACAAATACCTTTTGAGTATGCCTTTCAACAAAGAAATCAATTCTGGCCATCCCGCTGCAATCAAGGGCTTTATAAACCTTTATTGCCAGTTGGCGAATCTCCTCTGTCTTTTCTTCTGGAAGCTCGGCTGGAATAATCAGAGCCGACTTTCCATCATCAAAGTATTTGGCGTTATAGTCATAGAATTCGTTGCACGGAATAATTTCACCAACTATGGAAGCCTGAGGATGATTGTTTCCCAAAACGGAACATTCAATTTCCCTGCCATCGATAAAGGCTTCAACCACAAGCTTTCTGTCATACTGACCTGCATGTCGCAGCCCTTTCAGCAGCTGCTCCCGATTGTAAGCTTTTGTAATCCCAACGCTGGAGCCCATATTTGCCGGTTTTATAAAACACGGGTATCCCAAAGAGGATTCGATACGGTTCATTACCTCCTGGGGATCGGATTCAAACTCATGTCTTTTTACCACCAGATAATCCCCCTGAGGCAAGCCATGGCTGGCAAAAACCGCTTTTGCCATCGCCTTGTCCATAGCCACCGCTGAAGCCATCACATCACAGCCAACATACGCAATATTGGCCAGCTCCATCAATCCCTGTATTGTACCATCCTCAGCATGGGGGCCATGCATCACCGGAAAAACCACATCAACCCGGTAGATCTTGGAAGGATTCTCTAAAAGAAAAAAGCCTTTAAAGGAGGGGTCCCCGGGAAATACAATTGGCTTTGAGTTCCTTTCCCATGCCCCGTTTTGTATATCCTCAATGTCTCCCTCAAACAAATACCATTTTCCCGATTTAGTTATCCCAATATAGTAAACGTCGTATTTCCGGAGATCTATGTTTCTTGCTATTGAAGTGCACGACATCAGAGAAACCTCGTGCTCACCCGATTGGCCGCCAAAAAGAAGGGCAAGTTTTAATTTCTCAGGCATTTTGTTATCCTCCTTATTTTTACCCTGTAAACTATAG
>LFSE01000036.1:49488-52464 GCA_001513075.1 Clostridiales bacterium DTU074
TATATTCTACTATGCAAATGGTCATAATTCAACGATTCATTAATATTTTATTCAGCTTTGCAGGCATAATTGAACATAAAAATCCGCCCGGGCAAACACAGGTACAGCCCGGTACACATAAAACAAAACGGAGGCTCAAGCCTCCGCTTTGATGGTATTGTCCGGCTATTTAGCCTTGTCGATGCTCCTTTCGGCTATTTCAATTGCTTTGGCCACCATGTTGCCGCAATCACGGGAAGTCACATCGCCCCATCCCCGATTCTTAACCACATCGTACACGCCCAGTTCTTTGGCAATTTCTTCTTTAAGCTTCTCGGACATTATCCCCCGATTTCTAGCCATGCCAATACCTCCTTTACCGGAAGCGCATCAAATGCTCCGGCAATAATATTATGCCCCGACACAAGCCCGATATGTTATAAAAACTCTGGGGTCAAAGCCGTTAAATTGCAAGAGAACCGTTTTCATCCCTTATTATTTTCAATATATTTACTTCTTTTCCATTATTCGCATCCAGATAAACGATAAAATCATCTCCGGCATATTCACCTTTAAACTCGTAACACAGCTTTTCCCCTCCCGATTCGGTGGGAATGACGGCCATTGCTTCGGATTTAACCTTCAGCCTTGGATTTACCAGCTTCCTGGCTTCCGAAAGGGACAATTCGGGCTGCTCTATATTCCGCTTCCTATGGGCAATATGGTAGTTGCGGGCGTCAAAACCGATTATATCCCCATCTTCCAGTGAAACCTTTACCTTGATCATATCCGGGTATACAATGATATCATCCTGCTTATACACATAGTTTATGACCAGTGTACCGTCAAAGCGCTGGCTGTATGTAGGCACCATGGAATCATAGCCCTTTTCAGCAAGAAACTTCTCTGCCTTTCGCTGGGCTTCATCAAGAGAAATTTTGGAATCATTTACCTTTTCATCGGATATCATATTTATTACCTTACCGCCTCTTTTGCTAACCGAAACGAATATGGACCCCTCTCCGTCCTTTGTGCGTATATAAACACCCCATGTCTCAATGTCGGCTGTGGTTTGAGGACCGTTCTTGATCTCAGCCACTCTGTCCCTGCCCACAAAAGCGGCGGCTATGTCCTGGGCTTGTCTCTGATCAACGGCTTCACCTTTTATACGAATATCCCGCCTCTGCAGCAGCGTTTCGGAAAAGGGCCCGTCATATATCAGCGTAGGATAATCAATGCCGGTTCTTTCTATCTTTGTAAACTGTCTTACAATGACGTTTTCGGAATCCTCATTGAGCTCGGCCTTAACCTTGGCCTGTCGAAGCTCACCCCATTTTACCCCTCCCGAATTGATACTGTCTACCAGCACCCTTAGCTCGCCGTTTAAACGGGCACAATTATTGTATAGCTCTCCTATATTATTCATTTCCTGCACCGAAAGCATTTGGGCCTGCCCCGTCTTCTTTGTCAGATAATAACAGTAATCTGCCAGTTGGTTTATGAACTTCGATGTCCTGATCAGGGCCAGGTGTCCCAAGGGCAGCTGTCCCAGATTGATCTGGGCGGCGTCGGCCTGCCGCCATACATCTGAAAGTATGATCATGCTCTGTCCCTGGTCGCCGCTGACCATCAGCTTGGAGAGTTTGGTTTCAATATCGCCGATCTGCCCCACCAATTCATAGAATGACTTTTGATAGAGATTTTCCATATAGTTTCGATATTCCATATTCTGCTGATACTGATCGTACCCCCACAAGCCCACAATTATCAAAGCAACAGTCAAAATTACAGGAAGTACCAATCTGGCAAGCATGTATTTTCCTCCCCTTCTATTGTGAAATTGCTATTTTGCAAACCTGTGATTCCCTATAACAATATGAACCGGCCGCGACCATATCCAACCGCTGGTGGCCTTTGCCGGGTTATAGTAATAGATGGCACCGTAAGTTGGATCCCAGCCATTCAAAGCATCCCTGGCGGCCCGCAGCGCTTCCTCATCCGGAGCCAGATTGATCTGGCCGTCATATACAGCCGTAAAAGCACCCGGCTGATAGATCACCCCGGCTATGGTGTTGGGAAAGGAGGGATGTTTAACCCGATTCAAAATAACCGCTGCAACTGCTACCTTGCCGATATAGGGTTCTCCTCTGGCCTCGGCATGTACAGCCCTGGCCAAAAGATATACATCGCCGCTGCTGGCCGCACCACCGCCCCTTGACGGCTGATAACCTGAGGGGGCGCCCGAACCATCCAGGGTGATACCCATGGCCGCTGCTGTCTGGGGGCCGACAACTCCGTCCACCTTTAACCCGTTTTTTCTTTGAAAGTTTTTCACCGCCTCGAAAGTTTTTGGGCCATACACTCCGTCGATTGCACCGTCATAGTAACCCCACTGCTTCAGCTTGCTCTGTACTTCAGAGACCTTGTTACCGGTGGAACCCCAGTACAGTATCGTTTCCACGCTATCCCCATCTTCAAGCCGGGAATCCATTAGCATAACCCCGCAAATAAAAAGGGTTAACATGATAACTATAACAGAAGGCACCCATTTGTGCTTCATACAATCTTCCTTTCTGGCATATAGCTTCTGTTATAGTTTTTGTTAACCCAAAAATGATTATACCCGTCAAATTTTGTAAAATTATTCCTGCCAATCATTCAAAAAATCCTATTTGGTTTGAGCGCTGTAAGCCTTACCGGGATTACCATTAAGCACTTAACAAAATGGGGATGCTGCCCCCGCAATCACCTGCCGTCCCCCGAGGCGTTTAAAAACGATAAAAGGCTTTCCACCTTTTCCCTTGATTCCTCCCACCACTCCAGCACTTTCCATCTGTACTCCACCCGTTCCCGGCGCTGGCTCTCCTCATCCGCTATCCGGGCACCGTGGTCGGCTTCATAATCCAGCCATTCCATATATTGCTCGGCTTGCAACTCTCCTTGCTGCAGGTCCTGCGCCACCTCTTCGGCCTGTTGACCGGATTGAGCTTTGTGAGC
>LFSE01000009.1 GCA_001513075.1 Clostridiales bacterium DTU074
TGCTCCTTTTTTGAGTTATTTTTTTGTGATTTTTTCAGGATGCTTTATTGTGCTGTGTAACACTTAGGGTTCGTAGCTTACCTTGCCTCCAAAGACCTTGTTTATGGTGTTCAAAAGTTCAGTGTTCTTTATCTTTTCACTGTCGTGGATGGTGATCTTGCTGGGAGCTATGGTTATAAGGGAACTTATCAGAAGATCATCGTAGCTTATCTCCTTATCCGATATCTCCTTTGCCAGTTCCTTCAGAACATCATTATTTATAACCCTGTAGCTGTCATCGAGCAAAACGTATTTCCTGTCATCTTCAACAATTACATGGACTTCATTGATCTTTGGCTCCTGAATCTCAACAAAATACCTGAGAAGCTTTATAAATTCGTTGTATTCCCTTTCAATCAATATTTCGTCCGCAATACTGCTTATCCCCTGCACCAGCTCTTTTGTAAAATCCTTAAGCCTGAATCTTATAAAGCCTTCTATAATAATCTCGCTGTTTGTATCCAGATGCTCGATAATGCGCTCCCGTATCCGGCCATGCCAGCTATTTTTCAAGCTGCTCAGGCGGCTGACCCGGTTCTTTTCTCCCCGGACGGTGGCCAGCACCTCCTGGCAGATGTATTTCATTTCCTCCTTTTCAAAATAGAAGAACTCATCATGAATAATTCGCTGAATCATTGCCTGCTGCAAATCATCAAGTATTAAATCGGTGAGAACATCGGCAATGCAATGCTGCAGCTTCTCCCTTATCAGATTCCATGGCCCGCTGTCATAGGGATTATGCAATATATAATTTATAAACAGCAGATTTCCTGCTCTTTTTTCTTCAATGACAAAACCCTCCGGCTTGGTCTCCTCTATCTTCTTCACAATTGATTTTTTAAGGTCAAGGTTGTTTTCCTCAATGCCAATAGAAAAAAAGCGCATCATATCACTCCCTTCTTCGGTATACCTTGACCCGGTCGATCCCCATCAGCAAACAAAGTTAATATCTGCTTATATTATATGCGCCGGTTTCTTAATAGTTGCTCTTGCAGGTAGTATTCCCAACAACACTGCAAAAGTAATAATGTATTAATTGGCTATGAAGAGACCATTTTCATAAAATCCATGTTATTAGCAATTATAAAATAAAAAAAGGGAATATAAAGCTTTATATTCCCTCCAATAGCGCTCACAGCCTATTCGGGTTGACATAAACCCAGGCCGATTTTTTTGTACACATCAATTCTTTTTTTCAAATCCGGATATTTTGATACCGTGTCAGGTGAAAACAGACCCTTTCCAATGTCTCGGGTAACGGCCTTTTCATGACCTATCAAAGCCCATGTGGAATCCACAAGATTTGAAAACTCCCGATCCCTCAGCTTGGTGCAGACAAAAGATTGTCGCGGAGAGTTGATGTCCTCACCGCTGATTTGGAAAAAACCGTGTTTTTCACAAAGTTCCTTTACCCGTTTCAATTGTTTCAGACTGTTCCGGGAAGGCATATACGTTACAGCATTAAAGCCCAGCTCTCCTATTACCTCAAACAACAGCTCCAGATAATCATCCTCAAATTTTTGCTTCTTTTTATCACCGGTTACCGAATCCTCCACATCACCTAGATATGCATAGGCAAGCACGGCTCCAATTTCGCTGGCCAGCTTGACCACTTCTCTTACATCGGGACACTCAGCAGTAGCATCAATATAGAATTGGGCAACCATATCGCTCTTTAAAGCTCCCAATAAATCATACGCATAATACGGATTGTCAGGATCACTTAAATATCCTGCAATCCTTGGCTTTATGTCCAGTCCAAGTTCTTCCCTCAAGAAATCCAGCAGCTTATTTCCCTTACCAAATTTTTCTATCATCTTCAGGGATAATGCGTATAACAGATGCCGCTCTGTAATACTTCCTCCCTCATGGCTTCTTGACAGCGGAACAACATCATCTTCAAAGCTTATATGAATATCATAGGGCGCCAGAATCTGATTAATCCGCCCGACCATCAATCTGTTGCGCTTGTTCCTCTCATCAACATATTTGGCAAAATAATTCTTTACCCTGTCGATCTGAGTATGGGCTATACCGTGTATGGCAACATATGCAATGGTCTTCTGATCCGGATTGTTTATCATCCTGCCATTTAATGGCGTTTGGGAAAAATTGGCCCGGCATTCCACACCAATGGTTGTAGCAATCCCTACGATCTTTCCCGCTTCTATAAATTCCCTGGCACCGCTTATACTGTCATGATCCATAATACCCGCGGTTTTCAAACCTGCCCTGTAGGCCATCCAGACGGCTTTAGTCGGAGAATAAGGGGAAAAGGAATAAGTGGTATGTATATGGTTATTCACATCGTTCCCCTGCACCGGCCTTTCAACCTTGCCTTCATTTACCTTCTCCATAAGCATCCTTATAGCCTGCAATCTGGATTCAGCGTCCTCATGATTCAACTGTGCCACCAATTGAGCAATTTCAATGTCCATAAATCAATACCCCCACAAATCCCATGTTTCCTTTTGCATTATACTATATATAATTGTTTCATTGCAACCGGTAATCCGCCTTTGAATCCTGCTGTCCCCCGCTCGGTTAACAGGTTCTCAGCCTTTTCACCAGTTGATTTCCATAGTATTCTTCAAGCAAGTAATATCCTATCTATTCATATAAATATACAATCCCGCTGGGTTCCTTGTCCACCCTGATATCGGTTATTTTCTTTCCCCTTCTCCAGTCCACCACCGCCACGGTTCCTTTCTTGGTGTTTGTCACATAGGCACACTCTTCATTGCCATCCAACGCTATGCTATATGCCATACCATCTATTTCAATGCTGCCCATGACACGGCCCAAAACCAGGTTTACAACTTCAATTCTTTCTGATGCTAAGGATATCACCAACAAATGCTTACCGTCGCCTGTCTCAACGATTTGAAACGGTACACAGCCTATGGGGATTTCACCGCACACCCGATATCCATCCAGTGCCAGCATTATAATCTTGCTGCGGGAACAACCGTTATACAAATAACAGCCTACATACAAAATATCCCCTTTACGGCTGAACCTGACCTGTGTTGGATAACCGTCAATCCTTTTCATATATATGGTGGTTAATTCCCTGGTATCAATAAACCATACGTCCTGGGAATTCATGTTAGCAACCGCTAAAACAGGGAGCTGCGGATGGCAGTCAATCCCCTGGGGCATTGAACCAGCCGGAATCTGACTTACCAGCCTCAGATTGTCTTTATTCCCGACAATTGATATCGAATCGGAATCGGCATTGGATACGCAGATATTGTGGGTGATATTGCAAACCGCCATAAATTTAGGATGGCAGCCCGCCAGCAGTACCTTTTCTACCAAACCCTTATCCAAATTCAAGCAAACCAGGGAATTATCATATATCTGGGTGATCAGAAGACTTGATGTGCAACGGGGTTTGAGCAGATCACAGGGGCCTACGCCCGAATCAAGCTGAATCCGCCACTCCTCTATGTTGAGCCGTGGTTCTATAAAAGATATGCTATTTCCGCCCGTGTTGGCAACAGCAATTTTGTTCTTCCAATCCATTGATAAATAACCCCCATAAGAACTCATTGCTCAGAGACGTTTAATTTATTATATGTCAGTCTCCGGCAAAGGGTACTTACAGGGGCCTCATATCCAGCCTTTATATATGGGGATACAGTATGCGTTCCAACAGCTGCCTATGATTAAGATATAAGCCTTTCTTTTTTGCTTCCCTCAAAAGGCAGGTATATATCCCCTTTCCCAGAAGGGGCTTTTTATTGGCATCAGATAGCATATCTGCTTTTTTCCAGTTTAGCAAGGCAATATGAATAAGATCCAGCAACACATCATCCTGGCTGTCGACAATATTCTTTCCCCTCATTACACCATCAACCCTCTTAAACCAAGTCCGGCCATTTCATGGAATACTTCGCTACTTATTCAGATTCACGGGCCAACGCCCGCATACCTATTACATACTTATGACGGTGTAATACAAATAATTCATACCTTTATCAACTGCCCCTGCCAGTAAAATAGCTGCGG
>LFSE01000013.1 GCA_001513075.1 Clostridiales bacterium DTU074
CTGGCAGTGAAGCGGAGAGCAGGATGGAAACGGCAGGCATTTTTGTTTTATATACGAACCATAAGTATGAGGCGACAAATACGGTGAAAATAAGCAAGACGATATCCAACAGCCAGCCTGTAACTGATTCATGCCTGCCATCATCATCAAGGTAGTAATTCCATTCGATAATTCTATCAGATATATTCTTCAAAAATGTCATGGTATCAGCCCCCTATTTTATATTTTTTTCCACTACGACATTATTTATACATTTTAAAACGTTGATTTTCATTTCCACTTTATTGGTATTTCAGGATATGCTATAATTAAAAACGATTTGATGAAAGGATGGGGAGTTAAGAGATGAATAACGAAGATGTCCGCTTAGCAAGGATTGGTATCGCGGGCGGCACATTTGATCCCATACACATAGGGCACCTCATTATTGCTGAAGTATCAAGGCAGGAATTCCATCTCGACAAAGTTATCTTTATTCCTACCGGCACTCCCCCCCATAAACTGGGCTACAATGTTACCCCGGCTTTCCATAGGTATGAGATGGCAAAGGCGGCCGTTATGAGTAATCCTTATTTTGAAGTAAGCCCTATTGAGGTGGAACGTAAGGGAATGACATATTCCATCGATACATTGAAAGAGTTAAGAAGTATTTATTCCAAGAATACCGAGTTTTTTTTCATAATCGGCGGTGATACTCTTTTTGAGGTGAAGGGATGGAAGGAAGCAGACCAGGTGGTGAAGGAATGTAATTTACTGGTTTACCGGCGTCCCGGATACGATAAATGCCGAGAGGAAGCGGAGGCAGATTTTTTACGGCGGAATATGGGTGCTTCCATTTACTTTATCCATGGCCCATTGCTGGACATCTCATCCACCGATATCAGACAGCGAGTAATATTGGGCAAGACCATACGTTATATGGTGCCGTCCGCTGTAGAAGAATATATTTACAGCAATTGTTTATATCGAAAAGAGAGTTAGGGAGGCGAACAGAAATAAATGCAGGAACAGGAGATATGCGCTTGGCTAAAAACTCATTTGGATGAGGAAAGATATATTCACTCCCTTGGTGTCAGGGATTGCGCTGCCATGCTTGCAGATCGCTACGGGGCTGATATAGAAAAAGCAAAGCTGGCGGGATTGCTGCACGATTGTGCCAAGAGCCTGCCAAAGGATGATATGATACAAAAGATTAGGGAAGCCGGGTATCCCCTTGAGCAGGAGATTTTTCAGAATGAAGCACTGATGCATAGCATTGCCGGTGCCGTTGTGGCCAGGCAAGTATTTGGTGTTGAGGACCCTGAAATATTGAGCGCTATTGAATGCCATACCACCGGTAAAGGAGGTATGAGCCTTCTGGATAAGATCATATATCTGGCGGATCTTATAGAACCCAACAGGACTTTTCCCGGTGTTGATGAGCTGAGAGCTGCAGCCATGGAGGATTTGAATAAAGCTGTGCTGATGGGTTTAAGATACGGGATAGAGCGTGTATTGTCTACCAATCGCTATCTTCACCCCAAAACCATTGAGGCCTGGAATGACATGTTACGGATCCAAAAAGGTATGGATGCAGATCAACTAAGTTGTTGTGGGAAGTTGACAAATGGTATATAATGAATATAATAAAGTAAAAGAAAAATGGTATGGGGGGAAGATATTGCCCGGAAATTCAAGAGAACTGGCTTTCCAGATTGCAGATGTTCTGGAATCGAAAAAAGCTGTTAATGTGCTTGTGCTTGATATTAGCCATTTGACCATAATAGCTGACTGTTTTGTTATAGCCAGCGGTAATACTGAGCGACAGGTGAAATCCCTGTGCGATGAGTTGGAAGAAGCAATGGAGAAGCAGGGTATTAAGGCTCACCGCAAGGAGGGTTACAGGTCTGGACGGTGGATTGTTCTTGATTACGGCGATGTGGTGGTGCACCTGCTGCATCGCGATGATAGGGCATTCTACAATCTGGAAAAATTATGGGCCGACAGTTTGCCCCTATCGGTTCGTAGCTAGAGAAAAGCTCTTATCCCTTAGGGGATGAGAGTTTTTTAATTAATGTGGAGGGAATATAGCTATGGAATACAGGTTTAATGAGATTGAGAGCAAGTGGCAACAGAAATGGGAAAAGGATAATGCTTTTCGAAGGTTGGAAGATCCCAACAAAAAGAAGTATTACATGCTGGAGATGTTCCCCTATCCATCAGGCAAGCTGCATATGGGTCACGTCCGAAATTATTCCATTGGCGATGTGATAACTCGATACAAGACCATGCAGAGTTACAATGTTTTACATCCCATGGGTTGGGATGCGTTTGGCCTGCCGGCCGAGAATGCAGCGATAGCACATGGAATTCATCCCAGCACTTGGACCTGGGATAATATAAACAATATGCGACAGCAGTTGAAAGGGCTTGGGTTCAGCTATGACTGGGAACGTGAGGTATCCACCTGCCATCCCAGTTATTATAAGTGGACCCAGTGGATGTTTCTCCAATTCTTTAAGAATGGACTGGCCTATAAAAAGAAATCCTACGTGAACTGGTGTCCGTCCTGCAGCACAGTGCTGGCAAATGAACAGGTGGTCAACAATCAATGTGAAAGATGCGGCACCCTGGTGGGGAAAAGAGAACTTGAACAGTGGTTTTTCAGGATAACAAAATATGCCGAACGACTGTTAAATGACATAGAAAAATTGAAAGGTTGGCCCGAAAAGGTTAAGATAATGCAGAAGAACTGGATCGGCCGTAGCGAGGGAGCCTTGGTCAACTTTAAAATTGAAGACTCGGATGACACCATTACCGTATTTACCACGCGTCCGGATACCATATTCGGTGTTACATATATGGTGTTGGCACCCGAACATCCGTTGGTACTTAAGCTGGTTAAGGGGACGGAGTATGAAGGCCGGGTTATGGAATTTATTGACAAGGTACAGCACATGAACGAGATTACCCGGACTTCCGAGGAAACCGAAAAGGAAGGACTGTTTATAGGCAGATATGCCGTAAATCCCATGAATGGAGAAAGGGTACCCCTGTTTATAGCCAACTACGTACTGCTTGAATATGGAACGGGTGCTGTGATGGGTGTGCCGGCTCATGATCAGCGGGATTTTGAATTTGCAACCAAGTATGGCCTGCCCATAGTTCCCGTTATAAAGCCCCGGGAAGATGATATCGATATGTCCAATCTTAAAAATGCCTATGAAGAAGAGGGGATAATGTTCAACTCCGGGCCTTTTAATGGTTTGCCCAACGTTGAAGGGGCTCGAAGGATTATTCAATATATGGAAGACAAGGGGATAGGCAAGGGACATGTCAACTATAAGCTTAGAGATTGGCTTATTTCACGACAGCGCTATTGGGGTGCGCCCATTCCGGTTGTATATTGTGCCAAATGCGGGATTGTGGCGGTACCCGAAGAGCAGCTGCCGGTAATACTGCCTACCGACGTGGTATTCAGAGGAAAGGGCCAGTCGGTACTGGCTGAAAGTCCATCGTTTGTTAATACAAGCTGTCCCCAGTGCGGTGGACCGGCCAGAAGAGAAACCGATACGATGGATACCTTTGTATGTTCATCTTTCTATTTCTTGAGATTTACCGATCCTAAGAATGATGAATGGCCTTTCAGCCGGGAAAAGGCTGAATACTGGATGCCGGTGGATCAGTATGTGGGTGGGGTGGAACACGCCATACTTCATCTGCTGTATGCCAGATTCTTTACCAAGGTTTTGTATGATCTTGGTCTGTCCCCGGTAGATGAGCCGTTTACCAATCTGCTGACCCAGGGAATGGTGCTAAAAGACGGTGCGAAGATGTCCAAATCCAAGGGGAATGTAGTCAGCCCTGAAGAGATGGTTGGCAAGTATGGTGCCGATACTACAAGGCTTTTCATTCTCTTTGCTGCACCGCCGGAGAGGGATCTGGAATGGAGCGATCAGGGGATCGAGGGATGCTACCGTTTCCTCAACCGGGTATGGCGAATAGTCAACGATTTGAAGGATGCCTGCGACAGTTCCGGTAATGAAGTTGATACAGCAGTCCTGTCCGAGCAGGATAAGCAGCTGCGCTATATTGTCCATAACACAATACAGAGGGTAACCGTGGATATAGAGGAGCGGTTTAACTTTAATACTGCTATAAGCGCTATTATGGAGCTTGTAAATGCCCTCTATCAGTACAGGGAAAAAGTTGATCAGGCACGGTATAACAGGTCGGTAATCGGTGAGGCCATATCCAATTTGTTGCTGCTGCTGGCTCCCTTTGCACCCCATATTACTGAAGAGCTGTGGCAGTTGACGGGTCATGAAGGAAGCATCCATAATCAGCCGTGGCCCGTACATGATTCCCGGGCTTTAGTGCAGGAGCAGGTGGAGATAGTTGTTCAGATCAACGGCAAGGTAAGGGATAAAGTCATGGCTCCGGTTGATGCTTCGCAGCAGGAGATTGAGGATATGGTTTTGGACCTTCCCAGGATACGAAGTTTAATAGGCGATAAAAAGGTAGCAAAGATGATAGTCGTTCCAAAGAAACTGGTGAATATAGTTGTAAAGGGGTAGGGTTGACATAAGATATAATAACCATGAAAAGTAGTGCCTCTATTTAGATAAAATGTGTAAGTGCGAGGGGGATAGTAATCCCCCTCAATTTGTATTAGTGGAGAATACCACCAATATTAGATATATTAAACAAAGGGGAATACCCGAATTTTCATAAGCACTGTCCGCCATTATAATGACTTGGCGTGCCGGCATGTGATCACACTGTTTAACGGAACCTGCGATAATAGCCGTATCGTCTTATTCTTTTGCGTCTGCCCAAATATAGCATGATGCCCAGGAGTAGGATTATAACGCCTGCTGCTCCTCCAAGGTAGTAGGGATGAATAATGATATCGAGAAGAGTATTCTCAGCCTTGTCTGGTTCTTCATTGTTATTTTTATTGGGTGTTATCATATCTACCAGAGTCTTTTTTTCCATTATATCCCGTGCCGCCACCAAATCACTTTCTGCGATTACCTGACCATCTAGCTTGTATATTATCTTTCCCACTACCTGACCTTTGGTAATGGGGGCTTTTAGAAAGAGCTGATGGTTTTCATTGGTGTAATACCATTCAATTGTCTGCTCGATTCTATCAATGTCATCTTTATGAAACACATCCTGAAAACCATCTTTGGCAATTATACGTAATGTTCCGGGATCATTGGTCTCATGATTGGCTATCTGAGTGGTAGCCACAACCTGCCCTTCATGCAGCAGCTGGCGCACAACAAAATTATTAAGTCCATAGTCCAGCAGTTTTATTGAATCATAGTACTGTCCCTCCCTGGTGCTTTTCAGGACTACCGCAATGACGTCCAAGCCATCCTTTGAAGCCGATGATACCAGGCAGTTTCTGGAATGAGATGTATAGCCGGTTTTAACCCCAGTGGCATAGGGGTAGTAAAATTTAGAATTGTTTTTATCCAGCAGCTTATTCTTATTGATCCAGTAACGAATCTGCTTTTTTGTCGGGTCGTTTTTATCAACTTCATTCCAGTCGGGATAATCAACCCGGGGGATTTTAATGATTTCCCTAAAGACCTCATGCTTCATGGCTTCTCTTGTGATGAGAGCCAGATCATATGCGGAGGTATAATGATTTTCATCGTGATAACCATGGGGGTTTGTAAAGTGTGAATTGGTTGCTCCCAATTCGGAAGCCCTGGCATTCATCAGCTGGCAAAACTCCTTTAAGGCTTCCTGATATCCCATATCGGGATCTCCTGAAATAACACGACCTATATGAGCTCCGATGGTAAGGGCAGCGTCATTGCCCGAGGGAAGCATAAGGCCTATAAGCAGATTTTTTAGAGTAATTTCTTCATTAAGATCTATGCAGGCCAGACTACTGTCCTTTGGCGTCAGATTGGCTTCACCACCTACTGTGACTATTTCGTCTAAATCTCCGTTTTCAATGGCCAACAGAGCCGTCAGGATTTTGGTTGTGCTGGCAGGATACAACTTTTTATCCTTATTTTTCTCATAAAGTATCTTACCAGTTTGTTGTTCGATCAGAACAGCTCCCTCGGCTTCCAATTCCAATACAGGAGAAACCGGAGTTTCTCCGATTTCAGTATCTTCATCAGGATTAGCGTTATCAATTTCATCGTTTTGCGTGGATTCGATACTATCAATCTGATTATGCTGGGAAGTCTCCTGATTGTTTAAAGCTGCTACTGAATTAACATGTAATAATGATGCTATTAAAAGCAAAAAAATTAAAAATCGTTTCATTGCTAAAACCCCTTGTCCTGTCTGTTTGTTATAAAATAAAAATATAAGAAAGGTCAGTTTTTAGTATAGCAGATTGAAAGTACAATTGTACAGAACAATTTCATTTTTTCCTGTTTGCTAAAAGGAAACTTGATAAATTTATAGAATATATTGGTTAGAATAATATCATGGGACAAAAGGTGGGGAAACATGCTGCGGCTCGATAAACACCAAAACAAAGTCTTGCTTGCAATGCTCACCGTTTTGGCGTTATTGACGGGTGTGTATGTTTTCAAAAACCTTGATGTTCTTGGTATTGGTAATTATAAGATCATTGAAGAATATGAAGGGCGGGATCTGCCTGTTAATGCTCAAATGAGGGATGAAGCGGCAATATCGGATGGCGTCGATGGCACTGAACATGGTAAATCTTCCGAGAAAGCGGATGAAGCTCCTAAAAAAATAAAGGTATACATAACCGGACAGGTCAAAAAGCCGGGGGTGATAGAGCTCGATGAAGGCAGCCGCTTGATCGATGCAATAGAATTGGCAGGCGGTGCCCTTGATAATGCGGATTTAAAACGGGTCAATCTTGCGG
>LFSE01000098.1 GCA_001513075.1 Clostridiales bacterium DTU074
AAGCCAGGGTGGGTCAAATTTTATCTGTTAAAAATGGGTCAATTTAAATCCGCTATTGACATGTACTCAATAATACAATTGTATTTTGGACTTGACTCTTGACTCTGCTTTTTCCTATTCAGTCTTTGTAATGGCTAATTGTTATCTTATTTTTTCATCTTCAAATTCGTAAGTCTAAAACCTCTCAGTTACATAGCTGATTTCTCAGAGGGTTTTTTCGCAAATTTCAATATATCGTACATGTCCCTATACAAATACCTTGTCTTCATCTGGAAGTATTCAAGTTTTAAAAGAATTGAGTTTGTAGAAGCTGTTTTGGTCATTTCCTCAGATTTATCTACTCCGAGGATATAAGCATTCGGATACTTATTATATAAAACCTCAGTACTATTTCCAGGTCCACAACCTATATCCAATATTTTTTTAGGATTAACCATGTTAATGCGATTCACCAAATCGATAGCCGGTTGCGTACGTTCGGCTTTATATTTCAAATATTGCGCAGAATCCCAATCCATAAAATGAAACCTCCATTTCCGATTTGTTCATGAGAATTTCACCTTTCCCGTCTTGTCCAATTCACAAAAATGAAATCGGTCAACATCATGCCCGGAGATAACCGTCCGGCTATTACACCAGTACCCTCTTTATAATACTGTCCTTTCTTATTCATAAGGCTTTCGTGAGTCCCGCTCTCTATTATTTTTCATCGCTGATAACCATTATACAGTCTGCGTCTTTGATTGTAGACAAACGAAGTGCTATCAAAAAGCTTGTACGATTCTTCATTAAGTCTAGCAATGCCCGTTGAATATCTTTCATAGTCAGATTTTTAGTTTATTATTATACATCATCACGGTAAATCCCGGTTGCCTCTTGACTCTCAGTTTTGCAACTAATTTTTTCCAAGCCAGAACAGGATATGTTTTTCACCAAAGAACTGCTGATAATCCTATTCCGTTATGGGTATATTAGCTGTCCCTAAAGCATTTCTATCATGCTATTACAGCTCGATACTAAACATATAAGCGGTGCTGTAATTATCGTACCCATCAAGAAATACTTCTGCTGTCCAGTATTTATCCGGATATGGAATATTTACATCCTGACCAAGTATAATATTTCGAGTTATATCATACATGGCATCACTGTCATATCCTTCTCTTTCATGCATTGCTTCTATATTACCCGAAAAAACAGCAAATGCATACTGTGAAATGTATGGCGGTCCTGCGACAAAATTGTTTTCAGTTCTTTGCGGTGTAAAATCAAAGTAAACAAAACCTTCAGGTACGGGAGTGTCAGCCTGCATAAAACGCCCCCAGAAGCCGTGCCGTCGTTCGACATCTACTCCTCTGCCATAATGGTGTTGAAATAATACATCATAGTCTAAACCTGATTTGTATTCACTCATGGTATCCAGGATACTAAAAAGTTCCTTAAGGCCCTCGGCAGTATCCAGTCCGTCACCTTCACTGCTTTCTTTCCCTATAAACCGCATTGCGGGCATTTTCATATATTCAAATTTCACAATCCTAAAGTCTTTCTGTTGCTTTTTAACCATATCAGGCATAAAAAGTGTCCATTGTACTCTTGCATCGCAATCTTTTAACAAATTTACATAACCAAAAACATCAACGCTGTCTGTTCCTGTTGGACCTGTTTTACTTCCTGCAATTTGCTCACGTATCTTACGATCACGCATGACCGAGAAATCAGTAAACATTTTTATTATCACATTTCGAAGATCATTATGTTCAGTTTTGCCTGCCAACTCGTCATCAAATCTGTCTAACGCCTTGAAAACAGCTCCATTAACTATCCCGGAAGGCTCAATTTCTCTCAAATATGCCCTGAGCTGTGCATTCTGACTCCTGAATCGTGCAAGTATTCCCTGCACTAAGATTTGCTCATTCTCCACAAGCTTATCATCCGTCCATTCAGAATCGTCAAGAATCCATTCGGTCAGAGCATCGAAAACACTTGGATTATGCACTCTTGCCTTAATCGCCCAGTTTATAATTCTTTGATACTTATCAGCGTCAGACAACAATTCGTATTTTTGATTTTTGAAATCATTCCAATAAAATTCGTCAATAAATGAACGGGACATTTCAAAACCTCCTTGTACGGTAAAGTTTATTTTCAGAGGATGGAACATTCTGATTTTATCAGCTTGCACCTTTGATGGCGGGAAACCATGAAATCGTGTAAACGCTTTTGAAAAGCTTTCTTGAGTATCGTACTGATAACGCATTGCGACATCGATTATTTTGCTTCCTGGTTTCAACAGTTCAAGCGCAGCTAAAGTCAATCGACGGTTTCTGATATATTCGCCTACAGTTATACCAAATACCAGATGAAAAAGCAGCTGAAAATGAGAACTTGATGTATACGCCTGATTTGAAATTTCGTCTATTCTTATCTTATCATTTATATGTTCTTCAATGTATTGAATGCTTTTCGATAAGCATTGTATCCAGTTCATTCCATCCATCTCCTTGCAGACAATAATATATATTATTTGCATTCAAAAGTCATGTTTTAAAATACGATGTTTTGTCCGAAACACAATTTCTAATCCTGTCAATTTGGGTTCATAAATGCAGACAGATGAGTAATTCTTATAATATATCTCGAAATATTCCACCATCTACCGCTGTAGCGACAGCCGAGAATATAAAAACAAAATCAGATTTTTTGGAATACCAATTAAAGCTCCTGAAATAGCAAAGGTTATTAAATTACCGTTCATGGAAACATAGCAGGTAGTGAAGCTACAAATAGTATACTTAAAAGACGTTTTGGTCTGGACCGCACTCAGCCAAGAGGTACTTTTGGCTCAAGAACCTGGATTGCTATTAGCATTATGGCCCATAACCTATGGAAACTGGTCTAATTATAATAAATAAAGATATACCACGTGGCTTGAACCGCGTGGTTCTGCATTATTTATCTGCTTTCCTGTAATCCCCAAGGAAAGATTACCTGATGATGCTTTACTTTTTGCCTAAAGGAATATCACACAGGAAACCGGCATATGGAAATTTATAGAGCATTACCGGCAGTTTTGTGATACTTTCCGCAATTTGCTTTGCATTTGGTGTATTCATGCCGCTGTCAATGAGCAGTGCCTTTTCTGTTCCGGTCAGTAAAAAAAATCGTACTCCATTGTCTTCGATCCGCCAGGTGGTATCGTTTATCTGAATAATATCGGCCATAAGTATCCCTCCAAAATATAATTTATCATAAACCCGCAGCACCCCTGGTATGTACGATGCCGCCCCATATTTTTCTCTCCGGCTGCTTTTCAATAAAGCCCATTTGGATCCATGAATTGCTATAAATTACTCTTCCAGCATATTCTTGCATACGGAAGTAATCTCCGATATTCCGTCCCTTTTCCAAAGGAAAAGAACATCATCTCCAACCTTCGGTCTAACAGAATCCTTATTAAAGTCTTTACCGAGCTTTGCCGGAATTGATAATTCCCAAAACTTCACATAATAAACATCCCCATCCACAGCTTCTATGACTCCAAGCCGCTTATCCAAAAGCATCAAAAAACCATCTTTGATTTTCACCTTACGATATTTCGGAAACTCTGCCTCAAGCTGCTTTAACTCCTCATTATTTTCACATTCTTCATATACAGGACTTATTATAAATCTGCCATGGACTGAACTGAACAATTCCTTATTAAGCGGGAAGCACATCAGCGCATCATAATTTTTGCCTTCGGCGTCAGTAATCCCAAACCTGTCACAGGTCACAAAACCCAATTTAGGGTAGTATGTGGGCTCTCCGGTAATTATAATTCCTGAATAACCGGTTTCTTTAGCTAATTTAACGGTCTCTTCAATCAAAGCTTTTCCGATGCCGGAATTCTGCAAAGTTGGTTCTACCGCCAACGGCCCGAATGTAATTACATCATGCTCTGTTTTATCTCTAATAACTTTTGCCTTTGTATAATAAATTGCTCCTGCTACTTTTCCGTTCAATTCAGCAACACGGCTGATATTCGGCAAGTAATCTGGAGACTGCCTGATTTTTCTCACAAGAAGATGTTCATTGCATCCCGGGCCATGAATATTCCAAAATGCCCTCATTGTCAGATGTTCTACCTCTTTAAAATCAGCAGGTGTTTCCTGCCTGAGAACTAAATTATTCACTGTATAATCCTCCTTTTTTAGCCATTACGTTCTGTTAAGTTAAACGAAAGTTGAAAGCCTCGGACTAGTGGTTTCAGCACAGCCCCCTATGATTGTTTATAGTATATCATTGCTAAGTATAAATGTCTAAAGCATTTAGGGGGCTAAAAAGTCGCTATCTGCAAATCGCCTACCATGTCGGTGCCTTCGACAACCTCGTCCGCATCCATTTTCCAATCCTTCACATAGCCTGTATTCACCACCTTCTATCAAAAGCACCTTGCCATTTACCAGAGACTCAGCTATCTTTTTTCTAGCTTCAGCGTAAATGCCTTGAACAGTCGTGCGCGCAACACCCATCTGTTTGGCGCATTCCTCTTGAGTAAAGCCTTCCAAATCAATAAGCCTTATGGCTTCATACTCATCAACCGTCATTGTTACGAAATTCGCTTCATCCACATTTAGATCAAGAGGGCCAAACCTATTGATTTCAGGTAGGCAACACACTCTTCTCCATTTCATTGGTCTAGGCATATTTTAATCACCCCAATCCTCTGAACACAACAACTCCGGTATCACCTGGTTGTTTCTTATACCTTTTTAGTTCGGGACACATATCTCAGTTTGCATTTATATTGTACGATATTTATAATATAAAATGCAAACAAGGCAGGCAATAGCCTGCCTTGTTTGCTTCTTTACGACAGGACTAATCTTCCAATTCTTCGAGGCGCTTTTTTATATCATTAAGCTGATTTTCAAGAAATTTAGCCTGCCTTTTCAGAAACTCTTTTTCATCAGCATCTGATGCAAAGTATGCCCCGTTTGCACTTTGGAAACCAAAGCGTGCCCACCTTGGCAAACCAGTGGCATAAAACATTCGTCTAAAGCCTCTTCCTCGACCAAATCCAATCCCATAACCGATTGGATTGGCATAACCCGGAACAGCAAAACCTGCACAAAAGCCTGCACCTCGCCCTGTCATAGGACCCATTCCCATAGGCCCGGTTCCGTCTCCTCTTGGCATNNGCTACTTTTAATTCTGCTACGTTTAAATAAGTGATAAGCTGGATAAAAACACCGGAGGATAATCCCAGCAAGCAAGAACGCACGCCTGTTACCTAGTTGTCGTCCAAACCAGAATTCTTATCTGTAACTTGCGTTCAAGTGACCGGCACTTTGGAACCAGCACAAAAATCTGACCCTCACCCAGTCAACGGCCGAACTCCCAAAGAACCATTTCCCTCTGGGCATAACAATCCTCCCTATTATTAAAATCTATTTAATTGATTGTTTATTCTTTCTACTGTTTTTCGACATAAATGACATATGTCATTTACATCTTATATTATACCCGGATTATGACATATGTCAATAACAATTTTAAAAAAATGTGAAAAATCAAATGATCTCATCCTTCAAAAATGATTCATTTATAAGACGAATAAAGTATTACAGCTTAACCGGTATTGGTTCTTGCCTGTCATAGAAATAGGGTAATGCTGTGAAGCAAGCCGAGCTCCCGGCAGGATTCCATAAACAGATGCACTGGAGAACGGGCAGGTTGAGCTGCCCGTTCTCTTTTTGGGTTATTTTATTGTGATTTTTTCAGGATGCTTTATTGTGCTGTGTAGCAACAAATACCGGCAATCTTTACAAGTTTTATTTTACCGTTGCATGATACTGTATATAACTCATTAGTACCTCCACCAGTTACGGGCTCTATAACACTGTTCATATATTTTTTATTTAGAAAATCGATAGGTATACCCATAGCGGTTTCCTCCCCCATAATAATTTCCTTGTTTCGTGGCTTCCTTGCAAGTTGTAAATCTATGGTATTATAAATTGTTATTTGAATGTCATTATCGTTTATTGCATCTCTGATCTCTGAGAAAAACTTTTTCTTATGTTTTCAGTAAGTGCAGGATGATCTGAATGTGTGTTAAGAAGTACCAGATATTCTTCTTTGGATAACCGATTTTTTTCCGAAATCCAATGAAATGCAGATGCTACAAATACACATTTTTCTAATTTTTCACAAATCCCTGCATCACAAATCAAATTATGTCCGATTATCTTGCCCAAAATCCTCATCGAAAAAACTTACCTGCCCATCAACAAAGCTTTTTGCTTTTCTTTCGATAATCACATCTTCAGGTTCTACATTCCCCACCAGCATGGGTGAAAAAGGATCATGCATCTTAATATTGGTGTGTACCGCTTTACTGCTATAGTTAGCATAGCAATACAAGCATCCATGACTGCAGGTGTTGTAAACTCCTATATCCATGCTCTCTACGCAACCGCATGCTGCCCTCTGGTTTTTATCCTTTCTTGCGTTAATCTTGCGGCCGGTTACACGGCTTATGAGCTCATCATCTATGCATTTGCCGTGCTCAATACCCAAGTGGGAAAGCTCTACCTCTTCGCAGCAACTCTGAACCTCTATTCCGTATTTGCCCGCAATCTCGGCAATTACGCTAGCTATATCCAGCATTTGTGCATGGTTTATCTCATGCATGTTTAACCCTTTAGTGTTGCGCTCGGTTTTCCTGTACATATCCACAAAGCTCATCGTGCATCGCTTTGTATAGCCTGCCAAACGGGAGGCTATATAACCAAACCTTTTGCGGTGGAACTCCACATCGATATCGCGTGAAAGTATTATTGGATCGTACCTCCATATCACCCTTTCGTTGCCCACTTCCCGCGAAAGTTCCTTAAAGGACCGTATAATGCCTTCTTTTGGCGGCACATGGGGCTCCATATTCCTGCCATAGCCCGTGATAGTCACATGGAAGTAATAAAAATAATTTTTCAACATACTGAGGCGGCCCAGTATATTTGTAGGATCCTTTGTCCAAAATACAATACAGTCTATATTCGTAGGGGTTAAGTATATCTTGCTGACCTGATGATAGTTCATTGGATTGCGTACAAGAACATATCCTTCTTTTAGCCTGTTAAAAAACCAATCCAAGTAAAAAGCTATTATGTCGGTCCTACGGCTTACGCTCAATATCACACTATCTGCCTCCTTAATACTCGATTTCGATTTCGGTACTACCCTGCATCCTGAGCCTGGGTATAACTACAAATGTTCCATGGGCGATCACCTTGACTTTTTTCAGCGTGATTTTTTCGGCTGCAACGATTGGAAGATTTAACCCTTTCTTGACCAGCCACTCCTTATCCACCGGTTCTATCCACACGGCTGAACTGTCATCATCTATTCCTAAGTCCATGCTCCCATCGCAAAGCGAAACGCTTATTTTGTCCCCTCTGTCTATAACTGTTCTTATGATAGCTTTAACATTAACCGTCCGATCAATATATTCCCTCAAATCCTTAAGCTGAACATAAAATCTGTTGTTACCCTCTGCTCTGTACTTCGTTTTTCCATCTTTACGCAATATCGCATAATTAAAAGGAACATCGTACCGTCCGCCTTTTTTTAAACCGTGATCCCTTAAAAACTTATATATTAAAGGTATCTCCCAAAAACACCTGACCATGTTAAAGCAAGTACAGCTATACTCCTTTTTCGGTTGCCAGATGCCGTTGCAAGGTGAATACACGTTATATACTCCCTGATTCACCAGATCATTTCTTATCGTCTTAAACGACAAGCAGTTGTTCTTTATCCCATTTTCTATAATTATTACCGAGCCATCTTTCTTTAAGCTATCTTTCAGAGCAGATACAATAGCCACAGCGTTCTGGCTGTTTCTCATTTCATTTATCGTTAGAAAATTGCTCATGGTTATCAGATCGAACTCACCGGATACTGAAATGTCTTCAGGACTATCTAATGTTCTGCAAATGCTTTCTTCTATGCTTACAAAAAGGTTTGGTGGCATATACGCTGTAAGGGAATTTATAAGCCTCTTGGCTATGGTGAGAAACTCCCTTTGGCCATCCAACAAAACAAAGCTCAGAACAAAATTCAAATAGGGGAAAGCTTCGGCCATCATGCGATAATACTCCATTATCCCAACAGCCACTGACCCGGGACCCGTACCTATATCCAGTATGCGCATCTTCCATTTGAGCTTGTCCTTAACCTGCAAGTCTACAAGAGGCTTCCATACCTTAAATACGTTTACAGGCAGGTAATACATAAGATAGCTGAGATGCCTGCCTAGATATAAGGCCGCACTCTCATGCACACCATCAGAGTATAATGACATTTCATCAGAAAACATACTTTCTACATCGAATATCACCTTGTTTATAAATGGCGTCGGAAGCCTCTTTATCAGCAAAGTAACATCATCATTCCCATTTATGTCCAACTTTAGACTATCAAAAACCAGCTTCAAGATTTCCTTTTCTATGTATTCAGGCAATTTTCGAGGTTCCTGAAAACACGATAAAAACAATTCCTTATCCTGACTTTCAAAAATGAGAGTTTCATCCAATCTATCAACCCTCATCGCTTATTCCTCTCACTTTCTATTTTTGCTATAAATCTCCTTGCCCACATATTATGCTTTTGAGCAATGCCGCTTATTAGCCTGCTGTATTTTTGCTCCTGACCACTTAATCTATAAATACAAGCCAGCAAAACTGCTGCACGTGACCTGCTTTTATCGTCATTCAGCAAAGGCTCTAAAATCTGTTCAGCGAGCGTGTATTTACTGTCTTGTTTAAACAACAGTAAGACTATTGCATAAGTGCACTTCACATATCCATCCTTCGCACCCTTTATTTCATGTTCTGCAGACTTTAGATTCCCTGTTAAAATATAATACCATGCCAACCAGTTGTTTATATAGTAAGTATTCCTTCGGTTTACCCCCTTACTTCTATATAGATTGGCTACCCTTTTGGCTGCTCTCAGATACGTACCCGCTTTATTCCCATACTCTTCCATGTTTATACTTGAATTCTTACCTCTAATTACTTCCATAAAATATAGATATAAATATATAAGTCCCATGCGATACAACATATCAATTATGGATAGTTTTTTCAACTCACTGTTTTCGTCATATTGTGATGCCAGATGGGTAAAATCAATATCGGGATTAGGCTTTGTATTGAAAAGGGATTCAAAGCATTTATCAATGTATTCTTTGGCAGCATTCAAATTCCGTTTATCTTGTTCCATTATTTGTTTTATTTGAAATTGGCCATTTAGCAAGTTCAAAAGATAATATTGATATAACCAGTCGTTCATCTGCGTTTTCTCACAATAATATTTAGCCAGGGAATACAACGATCTCACATATTCCCTGTGATTGTCTTTTTTGGCCTTTTCATGCTCTCCTATTTTTTCATAAAGCTCCACGGCCTTCTCCAAATGACCAACAGCATTAAATTCCATTTCTTCGATGGCATCAAACACTTCTTTGGACCATTGCTTCACGCTGTACCTGTAATTATCCACCCGTTTGTCCATAATCCTGCCTATTCTATAATGTGCTTTAATGGAATCAGGATTAAGTTCTAAAGCCCTGTTGTTCCATTCTAGTGCCAGCTCTATCTCCTTTTTTACATTGCCGTCCCGTCTGCCTTTAGGTTGGGTAAGCTCCAATACATTTTTGTAATGCCTGTAGCCCAAAGCTAATACATGTGAATAATTATGGGAGTCAAGTTCACAACAACGCTTCAATATCTCTATACACAGTTCACGGTATCGCCTCTTGTTTTCAAGATATCCTTTCTCCTTAAGTCTTTCACGCTCAAAGTCAGCCATTTTACTACATGCAAATCCTACCCCGTATAGTACATCAGGATCATTCCATATATCCTTCTCTCTAATCTTCTCCAGTGGTTCAAACAAATCACACATGCCCTTCCAATCATTTTGCTTCTCTAATTTCCTAAGTCGGGCCAAAAAATCGCTATCTCTTATAACACCGCTGGGCATGTTTTTCCTTATTTCCTCAAAATCATCTTCATCCTCTATTATGCACACCAAAGGTAAATAAATTTTATCCTTTCTATTTATCCATCCTTTTACATAACCATGACGTCTGAGCCTTTTATGTATATCACCACTAGTCACATCTAACTCCTTAAAGTCATTAAAAATGATTTCTAATTTGTCCGTATTATAATAGAGACTCCCTCTCTGGGCACAGTATGCTGCCTTATACTTTTCACGACTGAAGTATATGATACATTGGTATATCCCTTTTTGTAAAAGCTGCTTATAGTTTGGAAATGCTTGTTTGAACGTATCAAAATATTCCCTTTGTAAAACAAATCGCTTTGCTGCTAGGAGCTTTGACTGCTCCAAAAAATTGACAATTAAGTACATGCATTTTCTTCCTCCTTTTGGAGATATCCATTCTGTTAAGTTAAATGAGAATTGAAAGTCTCGAGCTCCTTAAGGTATAACAGCGTCGTTGGGAAAAACCTATTGCTCCAAAAGGAGGCCGAGGCTTATGGCTATTATACCAAAAATTGAGTGACAGCGCTGCAATTCTTCTAATCTTTTATAAATTTGGCAAAGATCCTCATGGTGAGCAAAAGAACCAATGTAAAGTAAGTGTCAAACAGAAAAGGACATGTATTTTTGATATAGTGTATAATATTCCATGTGCTGTATACATAAGAGAAAAGGTTTCTTTATTGATTGAAACATAGTCCCTTTTTTAGCATACATAACCCAATTATTTATGTTTTTCCTTATAGTATCATTAGGTCTTGCGGCAGTAACAACTAAAACAAGTTTGCGAACCTTATCAGAGTATTTGATTGCAAGTGCCATTGAAATCATTCCGCCTTGCGAAACTCCCAAAAAATCAGCACTATCAACTCCCAATTGCTTCATTGAATATGCTATGTCATCTGCCATGTCCTAGATTGAAATCCTTCTGGAATATCGTGCCTTCTGTCAAACAAGTACACTCAATAATCCTTTGCAAAACACTTATACATTAGTGCAAGAGATATCCCAGCACCTTTTAGATCTCTGACACTTAATCCGGGAACAATAATTAGATTGCGCGAGCCTACACCGAATGCAATATAATCAACATAACTATTATTGATTTTTATTGTGTCTTCAATAAGAAAGTTATATATCCATTCTAATACAACAGTTTTTGATGATGGCAAACAAGTAATTCAGTTCTTGTGCGATAAGCTATTGCCGGATTATCCTCCTCAAGTAGCCAACTAATTACATTATCATTAAATGTGTTCATTTCCTTGCATCTCCGTATAAGAAGTAGACCTTCAAGTTCCAATATTGATTTTATCACCTGGCTGATTTTGAAATCCATACATAAGAAATATTATTGCAAATTCCATAGAAAAAGCATAATATTATTCCTTTTTCTTACATCAGTATACCATATTAAATAACTTACATCTGGCAGCCCAGACCTGTATACGTCACTTATACAATTCTAAGGCGCCAAAACAATCCGGTGTTATTTCGCCGGTTTCAGGGTTTCGTGGGCTGTGTATATTATACATGTATCCTGTTTTTCCGTATCTGCCAAGCTTGTTTTCGTCATAATGGTCGCTATCCATGCAAATATGACTAGCCCTCAGAGCCACTGTCACACTGTGGCTGCCTTCAAAATGCTCATGTTCCCATAAGAATTCACATTCAATATTTAGAAAACACTCTGCAATGCGTGGAGCATTTACAGTCTTCGCTTTTTCGGCAGTCAATCCTGACAAGGTGATTTCGTCATCGTCAAAGCCGTTATTTTTAATTGTTTGTACACATTTATCAAAAATATCGTAAGATGGGAAATTTAGCACACAACACTTTGTTTCCTTTAAACTCTGATACAAATGTCCGCTCTTTGACACTGAGCCGATAATGCAAATAAATTCACCACTGTCCCCGACAAAAGTTGACCAGGATTGTAAACAAGCGTTTTCTTTGCCGTTTGATTTATATGTAGTTATCAAAAACAGGGGTGAGGGAATGGCAGTAACAAAATCTTGCCATGAAAAAACGGTAAGCTCTCCAGGCCATGCTTCAGTTATTTTTTCAGGCTTTGAAGTAAATTCCTTTTTCATTTTCATCTTCCTTTCATTTCTTTTAATAAAACATGCAGCAATTCACACCAAACTTATCAAGCTGTGTGGACTTTGAAGCCGTATTTTTATTCTGCGTACTCCTGTATCAGCTTATAAGTAATCCTGTAAGGTGTCCTCGAACTGTTTACTTCAACCATTACCATCTGGCCTTCAGTCGAAGGTATCGTTCTGTATTTTAACTGGACACCAAATCATAAATGTTATGACAATTAAAGCTCTTTATCATTATCCTGGTCTATTGCCTGGTTAATAAAATTAACTACATTGTCCGAGTAAAAATAATCTTCATGAGCAATATCATCGAATATTTTAATTTTCGAATTCCTAAAACAGCATGAAAGTTTTTCTTGTAAAGAAAAACTTAAAATCTTATCACCTGTAGATCCAATAATATAAACCGGACATTTTACATTTTTAGCATATTCTGCAGTGCGTATATTATTCGAAATAAATATCTTTAATGGCCCCCAGAATACGGGAATTATTCTATTATATAAATCTGAAATGTCTCTGTATCCTGCAGCGATAACCAAGGAGTGACATTCCCTGACACTTGCCAGATATGTTGCGATTCCTGCTCCGTAACTATGTCCAATTATAATGATCTCACTATCGGGATAATGATTCCTTACCCATTCATATAGAGCTTCCGCGGATTGCTTTATCGTTTTTAAATTCATTTTACCACTGCTTTCCTGAGTTCCGTAATAATCTACTGAAATAAACGGGTAATCAAATTTAGGGGAGTATTTACCAACAGAATTGTATGCAATATAATTAGAACCGCCAAAAAACAATATAATCTTATTGTTTTTTTTCGAATAAAGGTTATTGCCATAACCAGTCAATGTATCCCTAAACTGAATGAATTGCGGAGTACAAGAAATATCTGCCATCTTTTTTGCGTTCTTATAAAATGAATAGCTTATTGTTTGCATAATAAAATTGCATCCAAACTCTGCTATTAAGAACCACATAACGATCTTTAATATAATCCTGATAGTATCCATATTTCTCTCCATTTCGCATTCCCTCATATTTCTTTTGTGAGATTGATATTATTTTTTCAGTTATGTTTACATAAGACCTATACCCTACACTGAGATATTATCCATTTTTTCAAGGAAAAACGTGCTCCGTTATCTTCGACCCACCAGGAGTACAGCACCAAATGGTACAAAACTAAGCACTATCCAAAATAACACAGAAAACGCGAGGTCTCATGAACCAAGAAAAGTATAGAGACAGGCGTTCGTGAGGTTTCATGGATTCCGGTAGATTCTGCTGTGTGTTAACAGAAGCGTTGATGCGATGAGGAATAATTATAATTATGTTTGCTTGCCTGAAGACGAAGCAAGCAAACAGAATTAGCATGAAGCCCTTTGCGCAGGATGAGAATGATGATAGTAATGCTGCGTTATCCGCATGGATTTAACTTTTATCAATGTTTTAGGCTGTGTTTAAGCTGTTTATTGCATAATAAAAACGGACAAGCTTGTCGAAAACTTAATCTATAGGTTTTATTTTCCAGACATCAAAACTTAGATCGTAAAGAATTCTCTGACGTTCTTCAATCGTATTCTCATCCCAGTAGTTCCAGGACTTTATTCTCTTGTTTAATCTTGTCAAAGAATTATCCTTGCCAATGTTATCTAATCTAGCAATGGACTTGGTAATGTAATATTTTGAGCATTCATAAACAGCAAGCCTTGTTTTATAAAAATCCAGGTTGCTGTTTACTATATTTGGTACTTTTTCCAGCAGTGTAAGGTTTCCAAGCCGTGATTTTAACTGGTCATACTGTTCTTCATCGGGGTATAATTCTTTCAGTACTTCATTACGTGTTTGAGGCAATATATGTTCTACTTCCACCCCGGCTTGCATGTATTCGGCAATGGTCCCAGAAGTATCTGCTGCCAGCTTCTGTATATCCATATACTGTGCAATCTTTGCCAAAATATATCTTATCCTATACAGCTGCATGTTTTTTCTACTTATGGACATGAATCTTGCTTCATAGTCAACCATCCATGAATTGACTGTCGGTATCATTTTATTGTTTATAAACTCATTCAGTTGATCCTTGGTTTTTATTCTTCTAATCATGGCGGACCACTGAGCAAATAATCTTTCAATTTCATTCGTCCCTTGCCTTGTTACAAGTGCATAATATATTAAGGACTCAACCTGCCGGCACAGGTGGTTAAATAGCTTGCTTTCAAGATTGCGTGCCGGCAACAATAGCAACAGATGAAGCCGATATGCTCCCCCACCGAGGCGGATAATATTTTCAAGATAAGCATTGTTACCATTCCGGTCTCTGCCGTTGATAAAATTCACATAATCTATCTGGCATTGAATCATAAATTCCACAAATTTAAGCGGATATTTGTCATACTGGCATTGGTCCCTGTTATCCACAAACCATTCATAAATTGCATCTTCACGCACTACACCGCCTGGATACCGGGATGAGTCTATATCATAATTGGAAATAATAAAATACCGTAAAAATCTAAGCGGTTTTTCGCCGGCTTTGTCCAAGCAGTCTACCATCGTTTTCCATTTGGTATTAAGCTCATTGAACATTTCTTTTTCTACCTGGCGGAATATCAAGTTTTTCAGCAGGTCCATCGGATTCAGCCCAACACCCCGATGATTAATTGTTTCAAAAATTTTTAATGCATCTCCGATATATGATGTCTCTATTTGAATAAAGATAACTTTTTGGTAAAAAAACATAAAAAACAGCTTAAGACTTTTTTCGTCTTTAAAATTGCTGACAAGTGTTTCTTTGATTAATTCATATGCTTCAAACATCCTTTTTCCGGAAGATGATACCTGCGAAGGCATATCTTCATTGCGTGATATTCTCTCCAAGTAATCAGCAGCATCAGAATATTGAAGCGACAGACGATAATGTTCGACTGGTTCACCAGCCGCGTTAAACTTCTTTTGATAAATCAGGTTAGAATGTATATCTGTATCCAGTTTAAGCTGATTGTATATTTGACGAAATGCGCAAATCATTATGAAAAAAGTAGTAATTCTCTGTTGACCATCAATTAATTCATAAAAGCCGTCTTCATTCTGACAAACAACTATGCTGCCTAGGTAGTACTCTTTATTCGGATTTTCTTGAAATGATTCAATCAAATCCTGGAGCAACTGGCTGACCTGCTTTTCTTCCCAAACATACTCTCTCTGGTAATCGGGCACCAAGTAAAAATTCTGAAAACACTTTTCAATATTCATGCTACTGTAATCGATGGACAATGATTTATTTACCGGCATCCTGCTCTCCTCCTGCATCAATATACTAATATATATGTAAGCGTCAAATAAATCAGCACATGGAATAATATACACTAAAGTAGTACAATCACAACAA
>LFSE01000095.1:0-1566 GCA_001513075.1 Clostridiales bacterium DTU074
CAGCATGGAAGAAAAACTGAAAGTACGTGAATATATCAATAATTGGGAAGTAGAGGACTATATCAACTGTGACACTTTCAAAGCCTTTGACGAAGCAATTATAATAAAACTTAAAGAACAACTGCTATCTGATATAGGAGAGTTTGAAAGGTATAGGGATATTATTCAAGCCAGGAGAACCAAACACTGGTATAACTTTTTTAAATCAGAATATGAGTGTATATATTGGGCTATAGAGTTATTTGATTGCTGGAAAGATGTTAGCCAGAATATACGACAGTATACCCCTTTGGAGTTTGTTAAAAAATATGAGGAGCAGTATTATAAGCTGGATACTGCCTACAGAAAATTCTATACTTCTTTTGACAGACTGCAAAACAAGGAACTGCTGATGGAATTAAGGGATAAGGTTGAAAATATCTATGTTAACGGTTATCTCAATACACTTTCCATTAAATGGTCCGATAGTCTGGAAAGTTTGAATGGAAATTGGACAATTCCCGGCATGATTATGCAGAAGGATTTTTATAATGTTTACATAAAACCATTTAATAATCGCAAAGAAAGGGTATTTGTCATTATTTCAGATGCGCTTAGATATGAGGTAGCCAGGGAGTTTTGTGACATGCTCAACAAAGAAAGGAAAGGGTCTACCGAGATTGTATATATGCAAGGCTGTATACCATCCAGCACCCGTCTGGGCATGGCATCTCTCTTACCTTATCAATCTATTACAATAGATGATGATTATAAGGTATATGTAGACGGTATATCTTCAGAGGGAACGGATAACAGGAATAGAATTCTAAATAATTATAGTCAGGAATCAATAGCATTACAGTTTATGGATGTTATTGATATGAAGCGGGATGATATGCGTAAAACTTTTGGTGGAAAAGAATTGATTTATATATATCATAATACTATTGATGCAAGAGGGGACAACAGCAAAACCGAAAGGGAAGTTTTTGATGCGGTGGAAGAAGCATTTAAAGAATTAATGCTGTTAATAAATAATCTTGTTAATAATGTTACAGCAACAAATATCATTATTACTTCCGACCACGGATTTATATATAAACGTGGGAATCTCATGGAAAGCGATAAAATATCAAGAGGTTCTATCGAAGATGCTTATGAAAACAGACGGTTCGTATTGAGTACACAGAATTTAGAGCTGGAGGGTACCTTAACCTTTGATATGGAGTATTTACTTGGTTCTGGTACCGGCCTTAAATATATTTCTCCAAGGGGAGTAAACAGGTTTAAGGTGCAGGGTAAGGGCGCTAACTATGTACATGGCGGTACATCCTTGCAGGAGATTCTTATTCCTGTAATTAAGTTCAAGAATGACAGGAGTAAAGACAGCAAAAATGAAGTGAAAAAAGTTGATGTAAAACTTACAAGCATAACCAGAAAAATAACTAACATTATATCTTATCTGGAATTCTTCCAGACAGAGAAAATAGAGGACAAGCGTGTTCCATTGAGGCTTAAAGTATATTTTGTAGATGAAGAAAATAATCGGATATCAAATGAGAATATAATTATTGCTGACAGCAAGTC
>LFSE01000095.1:1585-3673 GCA_001513075.1 Clostridiales bacterium DTU074
AAATATTATCTTATTATGGAAGATGAAGAGGAAACAGTAGAAAAGATATATGATAAAATACCGTTTATTATAGATATAGCCATAAGTGATGATTTTGGATTTTGAGGTGGGGGAATCGATGGATGGATTAAGCAGGAAACTTAATCAATATTTTGCCGGTAGGGTTGTGAGAAAGGACTTAACGAAAAAGATAAAAGAAGGTGCAAACGTACCTGTATATGTCCTTGAATATCTTTTGGGCATGTATTGCGCAACGGATGACGAAGATGGAATCAGGGAAGGCGTTGAAACAGTAAAAAGAATTCTGGCTGAAAATTTTGTGCGTCCTGATGAGGCCGAGAAGATAAAATCCAAGATCAGGGAAATGGGAAAGTATACCGTTATTGATAAGGTTAGCGTAAAACTTAATGAAAAAAAGGATGTCTATGAGGCCGAATTTTCAAATTTGGGCATAAAAGGAGTAGCCATATCTCCAACTTATGTAAAGCAATATGAAAAACTCCTGTGTGGAGGCATATGGTGCATCATAAAGATGGACTATTACTATGATGAAGAGGCCAGGGGGATAAGCCCTTTTAATATTATCAATTTGACCCCCATACAAATGCCCAATCTTGATGTGGAAGAGATATTAGTAGGAAGAAAATATTTCACAAAAGATGAATGGATAGATGTTCTTCTAAGGTCTATAGGGATGGAACCTACGAGATTCAAAAATAATGTGAAGTGGCATCTTCTGGCCAGGATGATACCTCTTGTGGAAAATAACTACAATCTCTGCGAACTGGGGCCAAGGGGGACGGGCAAATCCCACGTATATAAGGAGATTTCTCCAAACAGTATCCTGGTATCAGGTGGGCATACAACGGTAGCCAATTTATTTTATAATATGGCTTCAAGACAGATAGGTCTTGTGGGGCTTTGGGATTGTGTGGCTTTCGATGAGGTTGCCGGTATTACATTTAAAGATAAAGATGGAATCCAGATAATGAAGGATTACATGGCCTCGGGTTCCTTTGCCAGAGGGAAGGAAGAGAAAAATGCTTCTGCTTCTATGGTATTTGTGGGGAATATTAACCAAAGTGTTGATGTACTGCTGAAAACATCCCACCTCTTTGAACCGTTCCCTGAGGCAATGGCCAATGATACAGCATTTTTTGACAGGATGCATTATTACATACCCGGGTGGGAAGTTCCTAAAATGCGACCGGAGTTTTTTACAGATGAATATGGGTTTATTACAGATTATGTATCAGAGTTTATGAGGGAAATGAGAAAATGGTCCTACTCTGATGCATTGGATAAATTCTTTAAACTGGGTAACAACTTAAACCAAAGAGATGTTATTGCCGTAAGAAAAACAGTTTCAGGGCTTGTTAAACTTATATATCCTAACGCTAAGTTTACAAGGGATGATATTGAAGAAATACTGCGTTATGCAATGGTGGGAAGAAGACGTGTTAAGGAGCAGTTGAAGAAAATCGGCGGTATGGAATTTTATGATGTCCATTTCTCTTACATAGATAATGAAACCATGAACGAGGAATTTGTTTCAGTTCCTGAGCAGGGCGGTGACAAAATAATACCTGAAGGAATAGGTAAACCGGGTCATCTTTATACCGTTGCCAGAGGTAGATCAGGTATGATAGGAGCTTATAAGATTGAAACACAGGTTATATCAGGTACCGGTAAATTTGAAAGGACAGGCCTTGGCTCTGATAGAGAAGCAAAAGAAAGTATAGAGACAGCCTTCAGGTATTTCAGGGCAAACAGCAAAAATATAAGCGGAAGTATAAGTGTTACCACAAAGGATTATTTGATGCATGTACAGGATATACATGGAGTAGGTATGACTTCTGAACTTGCATTGGCAGCATTTATAGCCCTATGTTCAGGGGCATTGGGTAAGCCTCCGCAGAGCCAGTTGGTTGTTCTGGGTTCACTTAGCATAGGCGGTACAATAATAAAGGTTGAGGAACTGGCAAATGTGCTGCAGGTATGTTTTGATTCAGGTGCCAAGAGGGTGCTTCTTCCAATGGCATCTGCGGTGGATATTCCTACGGTTCCGCCTGAACTGTTTGCAAAGTT
>LFSE01000075.1 GCA_001513075.1 Clostridiales bacterium DTU074
TTCGTGCCAAGCCGGCGGCTGCCAAAGGGACTTACCTGAGAAGCATCGTATTGTCAAGCACGATGGGACCTGGTATAAAGGTCAATACGGCTAGATTTTAACATTAAAATTATAAAAAACGTTCAATAAGCAATGCTTACCGCAGACAGTAGGTGCGAATGCTTAAATGTTTTTACAGCCTACCGAGGTAGAATAAGGACGGGTAAATAATGCCCTCTTACTATGCGGTAAGGGGGTTTTGTTTTTATTCAAGTAAGGAGGTGTAACCGCAATGCCCACAAAAGCTGAAAAGGTCCAGATTATCGAAGAGCTGAAGGACAGGTTAAAGAACTCGAAGAGCGCCATATTTGTTGATTACCGGGGCTTAACGGTAGAAGAGGCAAATAGTCTTCGAAAACAGTTCCGGGAAGCCGGAGTGGTCTATAAGGTCTACAAAAACACATTGATTGAGATAGCAGCCCGGGAGTTGGGGCTGGAAGGTATAACCCCCTGGTTGGAAGGACCTACCGCCATAGCCTTTGGCATCGAGGAGCCGGTTGCTCCGGCCAAGATTCTTTTGCAGAACATTACCAATATGAAAAAAATGGAGTTTAAGGGCGGAATTGTGGATGGCAATATAATTGATGTTGAAGGCGTTGAGGCGCTGGCCAAGCTTCCGTCCAAGGAGGAGCTTATTGCAAAGTTGCTGGGCAGCATGAATGCTCCTATTGTCAATCTTCTGGGTGTGCTCAGCGGACCTATGCGTGCATTTGCATATGCTTTGAATGCTATAAAAGATCAAAAAGAAGCATAATAAAAACTTTAAAAATTTATATATTAGGAGGTAATTTGACATGGATAAGAATCAAATTATTGAAGCCATTAAGAATATGACCGTTATGGAATTAGCTGAGTTGGTAAAGGAATTGGAAGATATTTTTGGTGTTAGCGCTGCAGCTCCCGTTGCTGTAGCTGCAACGGCTGCTCCTGGTGCTGCTGCCCCTGCGGAAGAAGAAAAGACGGAATTTGACGTAATCCTTACCGATTTTGGTGCGGAAAAGATCAAGGTTATCAAGGTTGTCCGCGAGCTAACCAGCCTGGGGCTTAAGGAAGCTAAGGATCTGGTAGAAAGTGCGCCAAAAGCGGTTAAGGAAGGGGTGAGCAAAGAGGAAGCCGAAGCTGCTAAGGCCAAGCTCGAAGAAGTAGGCGCCAAGGTAGAAATAAAGTAGATCATTTGTTGCTTGACCGCTTGGATTTCCAAAAACAAACCGAATTCGGATGTAGTGAATGGATAAAGAAAGCCCTGCAGATCAAAATCATGCAGGGCTTTCTTTTATGATACTTAAATAATCTCCAATTGGTCTCGATGGGGGAATTTCGGGAAGGGAGCGTGAGGTTCGGCCTGGTACCAATAGGCAACTGATGATATATCATCCTGGAGAGGCAGGTAACGATGTTCGCTGCGCCAACCAAGGGCTTGTATGGTAACTCTTAAGTCTTGGTGGAACCTGATGGGATCGAGTATGTGAAAGCGATACATTATATGCCGGTTGCCATGACGGCTGGTGCCGCGGCCGGGCTGATCCAGTATGGTGACATCCTGGTAGCCCATGAAGGGGGCCGAGTAGTTTTCTCCGAAGCCCCAGGCACCTCCAAAGTAGTCTTCAGTACCGGTGCCGCAGATGGTGGGAAACTCGGTATCACCGTCAATAAAGGCTTTGAACTCTCCCTCGCCCCACCAGCCGTCATTGTTTTGCTGCCATGCCAGAAATGTCCCTACATAATGGCCGTGTCCCTTGACTCCGTCCAAAATTGTATAATCATCCATATATTTCAATGGATTGGTACGCCTGAACTGGGCATGGAAGTATGCTTCAGAATCGCCAACAGGCCCGATGGCATAGTTTATGGTGTAAAAGAAACCTCTTACATCTTCGGGTGCCAGGTTTTCAACGGTTATGCGGGCATGCTTTCTGAAAGGCATGGGGAAATAGCAGTTAAGGCCACCGGTTGGATTTACGTTAATGGGTAAAGCCGTGATGTTGAGAGCCCGTTTCCATGAATTGCAGAAGAAGTCTCCGACGGGGACTTCCACACTTGGTGTTTCTTCACCATCCCAGTACATTCTCAATATAAGATCTCGATGCCATTTGGGCTCCACTGTGATCCATATGTGCTGAATGGTTCCTGGTCCGTCAATGTCCATCAGCGTTGTGGTCGACTGTTTGGGAAGAGTTATGCATGGCCTTACTTTCCATTTTGTACCGAGATCCCGTGCGCATTGATTTGGCCCGTCCCAAACCTGTCCGATTTTTACCACTTCTGGCTGGGGCACTTCACTGACTTCTGCCATACCTCCCCGTCCCTTTTCACCGTAGACGTTTTCGGCACTGATGGAGCGAGTTTGGGAATCTGATAGCCTGGTGATTCCGAATAAGCCGTTGAACATCTTTGCAACTCCTTTCCTTTTATTAATTATTTATTTTATATCGGAAAACTCTGTTCCAATTAATAAGTCATTTGTTGTTTATTAAGAGTTTTGGGGCCATTCATTTGAGTATGCTTGCACCAAGAAACGATAATAAGTGCATATCCGGTTAAAGTGGTGGTAAACGGTCGGTAATGAAATAGCATGAACTACAAAAAGGGCTGGATTGAGCCCCTTTGGAATGCATTACAAAATTTAAATTTAATTATTGACATCTACCAATTATTGTGATAAAATCAAAAATTGCATTAATAGGCACGGAGGTATTTCATATTTCATACTGTTTCATTGATTATATTTTACACTGAATAGAGTATAAATTTCAAGGGAATAATTAAAATAACCGGTAGTAGATGCTATGCTCAAAAACCCGGGGAAGGGGGGTTTTTGCTGTTTTTTATTCCTACTGCTTCAATAAACTTAAGGGGTGATATGATAATATGGTACATCCAGTCCAAATCGGCAAGAGAACCAGAATGAGCTATTCAAGGATCGATGAAGTATTGGACATACCCAATCTGATTGAGGTGCAAAAGAATTCTTATCGGTGGTTTTTGGAGGAAGGTTTAAAGCAGGTATTCGAAGATATATCTCCTATAACCGACTATACCGAAAATTTAGTGTTGGAATTTGTTGATTACAGGTTAGAGAGCAATCCCAAATATACTGTTGAAGAGTGCAAGGAAAGGGATATTAATTATTCAGCTCCGCTGAAAGTTCGCATAAGACTTATAAATAAAGAGACGGGCGAAGTTAAAGAACAGGAAGTATTTATGGGAGATTTTCCCTTGATGACCGAACAGGGGACGTTTATCATCAATGGAGCCGAACGCGTGGTTGTAAGTCAGCTGGTAAGATCGCCGGGCGTTTATTATTCGGAACAGACCGATAAATCGGCAAAAAAATTGTATTCTGCAACCATTATTCCCAATCGGGGTGCCTGGTTGGAATACGAGACTGACTCCAATGAAGTTTTATATGTTCGTGTGGACCGTACCAGAAAATTGCCTTTGACCGTTCTTTTGCGCGCTTTAGGCTATGGAACCAATGTTCACATCAAAAACCTTCTCGGTGAAGATCCCAGAATACTATCTACTTTGGAGAAGGACAACACCGCTTCTGAAGAAGAGGGTTTGCTAGAAATATATAAGCGTTTACGGCCGGGAGAACCGCCTACGGTGGACAGTGCCAGGCAGCTTCTTCATTCGCTGTTTTTTGAGCCCAAAAGATATGATTTGGCACGCGTAGGGCGTTATAAGATAAATAAAAAGCTTGCGTTGAGCGCAAGGTTGTACGGTCGTATCTCCGCCAATAGGATCGTTTCTCCCGTTACCGGTGAAATACTGGTTGAAGCCGGTGAAAGGATTAGCCGGGAAAAAGCTGAGGAGATACAAAACGCAGGAATCAATGAAGTTGAAATAGTTATCGAAGAGCAGCGAAGGGTAAAACTGGTAGGCAATAATTTTGTTGATGCCAGATACTACTTAGATTTTGATCCCCGTGAAGCAGGAATTAATGAGCGGGTACATTATCCGGTGCTGAAGGAGATACTGGAAAGAGATTTAAGCGAAGAGGAACTAAAGCAGGCGCTCAGGGAAAACCATGATAGATTGATACCCAAACACATTATAGTGGATGATATAGTGGCTTCTGTAAATTATCTTGTACACCTGTTTAACGGCATAGGACATATTGATGATATTGATCATTTGGGCAATAGACGGCTGCGTGCTGTGGGTGAGCTGTTGCAAAATCAGTTCAGGATAGGCTTATCCCGTATGGAGCGGGTAGTCAAGGAGAGAATGACCATTCAGGACGTAGATGTTGTCACTCCCCAGGCTCTTATAAATATACGGCCGGTAGTGGCTGCTATTAAGGAATTCTTTGGAAGCAGTCAGCTATCCCAGTTTATGGATCAAACGAATCCTCTGGCTGAGCTGACTCACAAGCGAAGGCTGAGTGCTTTGGGGCCCGGAGGATTAACCCGGGAACGGGCTGGCTTCGAAGTTCGCGATGTTCACTATTCTCACTACGGCAGAATGTGTCCTATAGAAACTCCTGAAGGGCCAAATATTGGACTAATAAGTTCACTTAGTGTTTATGCCCGTATTAATGAGTATGGCTTTATTGAGTCGCCGTACAGGAAGGTGGATCAGAAGAAGAAGCTTGTTACCGATGAGGTGGTTTATCTAACTGCCGATGAAGAGGACGAATATATTATTGCCCAGGCTAACGAGAAGCTGGACGAGAGCGGCTATTTTGTAGATCAACGTGTTACTGCAAGGGCCAGGAACCAGATCCTTGAGGTGCCCAGAGAACAGGTTGAGCTGATGGACGTTTCGCCAAAACAGGTTGTATCGGTGGCAACCGCCCTTATTCCTTTTCTTGAGAATGACGATGCCAACCGTGCTTTGATGGGTTCAAATATGCAGCGCCAAGCTGTACCTCTCATACGTACCGAGGCTCCGATCATCGGGACCGGCATGGAATATAAAGCGGCTGTGGATTCTGGCGTTATGGTTGTTGCCAAGGAGTCCGGGATTGTTAAAAAAGTCGCTGCCGATCAGATTGTAGTCAGAGAGGATAATGGCAAGGAGAGGGTGTATAAGCTGCTCAAGTTTGCCCGTTCTAACCAGGGCACCTGCATTAACCAGCGGCCAATCGTCAACGCGGGTGACCGGATTGAAAAAGGGCAGGTTATAGCGGATGGCCCATCGACCGATCAGGGAGAACTGGCTTTGGGCAAAAATGTGCTTGTAGGCTTTATGCCTTGGGAAGGCTACAATTTTGAGGATGCCATCCTGATCAGTGAAAAATTGGTAAAGGATGATGCGTATACATCCATCCACATTGAAGAGTATGAAATAGAGGCCCGGGATACCAAGTTAGGGCCCGAAGAAATAACCAGGGATATACCAAATGTAGGTGAGGACGCCCTTAAAGACCTGGATGAGAGAGGGATTGTGCGTATCGGTGCCGAGGTCAGAGCCGGTGATATACTGGTAGGGAAGGTCACACCAAAGGGAGAAACCGAGCTCACTGCCGAAGAGAGGCTTTTAAGGGCCATATTTGGAGAAAAAGCCCGGGAAGTAAGAGACACCTCCCTCAGAGTTCCCCATGGCGAAGGCGGCATTGTGGTGGATGTCAAGGTATTCAGCCGGAAAAATGACGATGAGCTTTCACCCGGTGTCAACCAGATGGTGAGAGTATATGTGGCTCAAAAACGAAAAATATCGGTTGGAGATAAGATGGCAGGCCGTCACGGAAATAAGGGCGTTATATCACGAATTCTTCCTGAAGAGGATATGCCTTTTTTGCCGGATGGCACTCCGCTGGAAATCGTACTGAACCCGTTGGGTGTTCCTTCCCGTATGAATATAGGCCAGATACTTGAGACCCATCTTGGCCTGGCGGCCAAGGCACTGGGCTGGTATGTGGCAACCCCCGTATTTGATGGGGCCAATGAAGATGACATTATGGACGCTTTGGAAAAAGCCGGTTTCAGCAGGGATGGGAAGATGGTCCTTTATGATGGCCGAACGGGAGAGCCCTTTGATAATCGTGTTACCGTAGGATATATGTATATGCTGAAATTAGCTCACCTGGTAGACGATAAGATACACGCCCGTTCGACAGGCCCCTATTCTCTGGTAACCCAACAGCCTCTTGGCGGTAAGGCCCAGTTTGGCGGCCAGAGGTTTGGAGAGATGGAGGTCTGGGCTCTGGAGGCTTACGGTGCCGCCCATACCTTGCAGGAAATACTTACGGTAAAGTCAGATGACGTGGTAGGACGGGTTAAGACCTATGAAGCCATAGTAAAAGGTGAAAATATTCCCGAACCCGGTGTTCCCGAATCATTTAAGGTGTTGATTAAAGAGCTTCAAAGCCTTGCCTTGGATGTAAAGGTTCTGTCGGAAGAAAAAGAGGAAATTGCCATTAAAGAGGCTGTTGAAGATGATATAGATGATTTGGACGTGAATATCGAGGGCAGGGAACAGGATGAGGTTGCAAAAGAGCAGGAGGAAAGAGAGTTCGTCGATGATGACTTTGATGATTTTGACTTGGATGATATTGTGGATATACCGGGCTTGGATGATCTCGATGATAATCTCGATGATAAATTGCTGGAAGAAGAAGACGATATAGACAAACTAGATAATTTTGATGACGATGATCAAGAGTATTAATACAAGGAAGGGAGCGAAAGCCTTGATCGATCTAAATAATTTTGACTCTATACAAATTGGTTTGGCTTCTCCTGACAAGATTCGCGAATGGTCAAGGGGTGAACTCAAGAAACCCGAGACAATCAATTATAGAACCCTAAAGCCGGAGAAGGATGGTTTGTTCTGCGAAAGGATATTTGGCCCCACAAAGGATTGGGAATGTCATTGCGGCAAATACAAGAGAGTCCGTTACAAGGGAATAATATGCGATCGATGTGGTGTCGAGGTTACCAGATCCAAAGTCCGCAGAGAGCGTATGGGGCATATAGAGCTGGCAGCTCCCGTGTCCCACATCTGGTATTTTAAGGGTATTCCCAGCAGGATGGGCTTGCTTTTGGATATGTCCCCCCGTTCCCTTGAAAAAGTCCTGTATTTTGCTTCTTACATTGTGATAGATCCGGGCGATACTCCTCTTGTGAAAAAGCAGCTCCTGTCCGAAAGGGAGTACAGGGAGTATGAGGAAATTTACGGCAATCGCTTTCGTGCCGGAATGGGTGCCGAAGCTATCAAGGAACTGTTGCAGGAAATTGATTTGGACGCCTTGTCCAAAGAGCTTAGGGAGCAATTAAAGGAATCCAGCGGGCAGAAACGTGTGCGCATCGTTAAGCGCTTGGAAGTTGTGGAGGCATTCCGAAAGTCGGGCAACAGACCGGAGTGGATGATCTTGGATGTGATTCCGGTGATTCCGCCCGAGCTTCGTCCCATGGTTCAATTGGATGGAGGCAGATTTGCAACATCGGATTTAAACGATCTCTACCGACGGGTTATCAATCGTAACAATCGTCTGAAACGATTGTTGGATCTGGGCGCACCCGATATTATAGTGAGAAATGAGAAGCGAATGCTTCAAGAGTCGGTAGATGCTCTCATCGATAACGGAAGGAGGGGACGTCCGGTAACGGGTCCCGGGAATCGACCGTTAAAATCCTTAAGCGATTTGCTCAAAGGAAAACAAGGGCGATTCCGCCAGAATCTCCTCGGCAAAAGGGTTGATTATTCAGGCCGTTCCGTTATCGTTGTCGGACCCGAGCTAAGAATGTATCAATGCGGTTTGCCAAAAGAGATGGCTTTGGAACTGTTCAAGCCCTTCGTTATGAAAAAGCTGGTTGAGAAGGGGCTGGCACATAATATAAAGAGCGCTAAGCGCATGGTTGAAAGGGTTAAGCCCGAAGTATGGGATGTCCTTGAGGAGGTCATCAAAGACCATCCGGTACTGTTAAATCGGGCACCCACACTACACCGTCTTGGGATTCAGGCATTCGAGCCTGTTTTGGTTGAAGGGCGGGCGCTTAAGATACACCCCCTGGTATGTACTGCTTACAACGCAGACTTTGACGGCGATCAGATGGCTGTCCACGTGCCATTATCGGTGGAAGCCCAGGCGGAAGCTCGATTCCTTATGCTGTCGGTAAATAATCTGCTCAAACCTCAGGACGGTCGGCCGGTTGTATCTCCCACCCAGGATATGATTATAGGCAGCTATTATCTTACCATTGAACGGGAAGGGGAAAAGGGAGAAGGCAAGGTATTTACCGGCTCCGATGAAGTGATCATGGCGTATCAGACGGGTGAAGTGGGACTTCATGCCCGGATTAAGATGCGTGTTACAAAAGAAATTGACGGAAAGCGGGTATCCAAACTCATTGATGTTACACCGGGGCGAGTGATATTCAATGAAGCAATTCCCCAGGATCTTGGCTTTAAGGATAGGAATGATCCGGATGAAATGTTGGAGCTGGAAGTGGATACCCTAGTTGATAAAAAAATGTTGGAAATGATAGTGGACCGGTGTTATCGGAAATACGGAACTACCGGGACCTCTATCGTGCTGGATAAGATTAAAGATTTAGGTTTCCACTTTGCTACCAAGGGAGCTATCACGGTAAGTGTTTCAGACATAGTTGTACCGGAGGAAAAGCAGCAGCTGCTCAGACGGGCTGATGAAGAGGTTGAACGCATTGAAAGACAGTATCGGCGCGGGCTGATATCCGATGAAGAGAGGTATAACAGGATCATTTCCATCTGGAACGAGACCACCGATAAGGTTACTCAGGCTCTTATGAACAGCCTGGATTCCTATAATCCCATATACATGATGGCTCATTCCGGAGCGCGGGGCAGCATTAACCAGATACGCCAGCTGGCAGGTATGCGCGGTCTTATGGCCAATCCGGCCGGTGTAATCATAGAGATGCCTATCAGAGCCAATTTCCGTGAGGGTTTGACGGTACTGGAGTTCTTTATATCGACTCACGGGGCAAGAAAGGGACTGGCTGATACGGCCTTGCGTACTGCAGACTCGGGTTATCTGACCAGGAGGTTGGTGGATGTAAGCCAGGATGTGATCGTCCGGGAAGAGGATTGTTTTGTCCGGGCCGGAGAGGAAATAAAAGGCATGGAGGTTTCCGAGATCAAGGAGGGCAACGAGGTGATCGAGCCTCTGGCTGATAGAATATTGGGTCGCTATGCTGCTGAGGATGTAATAGATCCCAATACCGGCGAGGTTATCGTGGCCACCAACGAGCTGATAGATCACGATGAGGTGGAGAAGATAGAAAAGGCCGGTATCAAAACGGTATGCATAAGGAGCGTTCTTACCTGCCGAACCGAGTATGGCGTGTGTGCAAAATGTTACGGTCTTGATTTGGCCACCGGTTATCCGGTAAATATCGGTGAAGCTGTGGGTATCATAGCGGCTCAGTCAATAGGAGAACCCGGAACCCAGCTGACCATGAGGACCTTCCATACCGGCGGCGTTGCCGGAGAGGATATTACTCAGGGTCTGCCAAGGGTTGAGGAATTGTTTGAAGCGCGTAAACCCAAAGGACTGGCCATTATATCCGAGGTCTCGGGTACAGTAAGAATAAATGAAACCAAGAAGAGGCGGGAGATCATAATAACTACAAGCGATGGTGAGTCCAAAACTTACTCCATAAGAA
>LFSE01000054.1 GCA_001513075.1 Clostridiales bacterium DTU074
GTTTACATGCGGTTTCGTCCTCTCAAATTTCGCTTTAGCCATCTCTCTTTTCCTCCCTTTTGAAAATTTAGCATATTTTATACCAGTTTTTCCAACAGGTTTTTAGGAACTTCATCGTAATGGGACAGCTGCATGACATAATTACCCCGTCCCTGGGTCTTTGAACGAAGATCTGTTGCGTATCCAAACATTTCAGATAGCGGAACATATGCCCTGATTACCTGCAGGCCTGAACGCACTTCCGTCCCCTCTATCTTACCGCGTCTGGAAGAAATATCCCCTATTACATCGCCGATATACTCTTCGGGAACGGTAACCTCAACTTTCATAACCGGCTCCAGAAGCATGGGATCGGCTTTTTCCATAGCTTCCTTAAAGGCCATGGAACCTGCCACCTTAAAGGCCATCTCGGATGAATCCACCTCATGGTAAGAGCCGTCAAACAAAGTCACCCTTACATCGATTACCGGATAGCCGCCCAATACACCGCTTTGCATGGCCTCCCTGACACCGCTCTCAACAGCCGGGATATACTCCCTGGGAATAACCCCGCCAACAATCTTGTTGACAAATTCAAATCCCTTGCCGTGTTCCAGCGGTTCAATCTCAAGCCATACGTGGCCGTATTGACCGTGCCCCCCGGTTTGCCTGATAAACCTTCCTTCTGCCTTCACCGATTTGCGTATTGTTTCACGGTAAGCCACCTGTGGCTTTCCAACATTGGCCTCAACCTTAAACTCCCTTATGAGCCGATCGACAATGATCTCCAGGTGTAACTCGCCCATACCGGCGATAATCGTCTGCCCAGTCTCCCTATCAACATACGACCTGAAGGTCGGATCTTCTTCGGACAGCCGCTGAAGGGCAACCGACATCTTATCCTGGCCGGCTTTGGTTTTTGGTTCAATGGCAACCTGTATAACCGGTTCTGGGAACTCCATTGATTCCAGAATAACGGGCTGTTCTTCATCGCACAGGGTATCTCCCGTTGCTGTAAACTTCAATCCAACCAGCGCTACAATATCGCCTGCACTGGCTTCTTGGATCTCCTCCCTTTGGCTGGCGTGCATTCGCAAAATACGCCCAACCCTTTCCTTTCTGTTCTTTGTCGCGTTATATACATATGAGCCCGCCTTCAACGTCCCCGAGTATATCCGCACAAACACCAGTTTGCCAACATATGGATCGATCATAACTTTAAAAGCCAATACACTCAGCGGTTCATCGGGGGATGAATATCTCACGATTTTTTCACCCGTATCCGGCATTGTCCCCTCTACCGGGGGTATATCAACGGGCGAAGGCAGATAATCCGTTACAGCATCCAGCAAAAGTTGAACTCCCTTGTTTTTATAGGATGAACCGCACAGGACAGGAATAATTTTTGTGGCGATAGTCGCCCTTCGAATGGACTCCTTTATTTCCTGTTCGGTCAGTTCCTGCCCTTCCAAATACTTCATCATTAATTCATCATTTTCTTCAGCTACCGTCTCCAATAGCCTAGTTCTGTACTCCTCAACCAAATCCCTAAGCTCGTCCGGAATATCCTTTTCCTCGCTCCGAGTACCAAGATCATCTATATAATATATTGCTTTTCCCCGTACCAGGTCTATTATTCCTCGAAAATCATTTTCTGAACCTATGGGTATTTGTATGGGAACTGGATTAGCTTTGAGCCTTTCCCGAATCATGTCAACAACATTAAAAAAGTTGGCTCCGACAATATCCATCTTATTTACATAAGCCAAGCGGGGAACCTTATATCTGTCGGCCTGACGCCAAACGGTCTCGGATTGGGGTTCCACTCCCCCTTTTGCACAAAATACCGCCACTGAACCATCCAGGACCCTCAGGGAGCGTTCAACCTCGACTGTAAAGTCCACGTGCCCTGGTGTGTCAATAATGTTTATCGTATGTCCCTTCCAGTGCGCCGTGGTAGCGGCAGAAGTAATGGTAATGCCCCGTTCCTGTTCCTGTTCCATCCAGTCCATGGTTGCAGAACCCTCGTGTACTTCTCCCATTTTATGAACCTTTCCGGTATAGAACAGGATGCGCTCGGTAGTTGTAGTTTTACCGGCATCGATATGCGCCATTATTCCTATGTTGCGAATTTTTTCCAAACTAATCTGGTTAGACATTCTGCCACCTCCTCCCTGTTAAGCAAATCATACTATCATTCCACCATGGTTCAGTGTTGCTAACAATAACCATATAATTCATTACCATCTATAGTGTGCAAAGGCTTTGTTGGCTTCTGCCATTCTATGGGTATCCTCTTTTCTCTTAATAGCACCGCCTGTATTATTAGCCGCATCCATGATCTCGGCTGCCAGCCTTTCCCTCATGGTCTTTTCGCCACGCTCTCTGGCATATGCCACCAGCCAACGCAGCCCTAATGTCTGCCTCCTCTCGGGTCGAATTTCCATTGGAACCTGGTAAGTTGCACCTCCAACTCTTCTTGCCCTTACTTCCAATACGGGCATTACATTATTCAATGCCTGCTCGAAAACCTCCATGGGGTCCTTACCGGTTTTCTCTCTGATAATATCAAATGCCCCGTAACAGATCCTCTGGGCAATACCCTTTTCCCCATTCAGCATTACATTATTAATAAGCTTTGTTACCACAGTACTTCCATATATAGGATCCGGGAGTACTTCTCTCTTGGGCACATGTCCCTTTCTAGGCATTATATTCCCTCCTTTTCAGCTAGTATTGTTTCCTAGATTGAGGTTATGTTGTGTGATAAAACTAGCATCAGACTACTTCTTAGGCTTCTTGGTACCATATTTTGATCTTCCCTGCTGACGCCCTTCAACACCAGAAGCATCCAATGCACCGCGGATTATATGGTACCGCACTCCAGGCAGATCCTTAACCCTGCCACCACGGATCAATACCACCGAGTGCTCCTGCAAATTATGCCCAATACCGGGAATATAAGCAGTAACTTCCATTCCATTGACCAAGCGTACCCTGGCGATCTTACGAAGAGCGGAGTTGGGTTTCNNTGGGGGTAGTAGTTTTAACAACGGTACATACGCCTCGCTTTTGAGGGCACTCCTTCAAAGCAGGAGCTGATGATTTATACTCGACCTTTTTCCTTGCCTTTCGTACCAACTGATTAATCGTCGGCATCACTCCACCTCCTTTCAAGCATTGTCATTCAAAATCGCAGCTGTTGCAGCGCCGACATCAATGCTGCAAACCTGACCCAATTCCTTCATCGAATTTACATAAACAATGGGCACATTGTGCTTTTCGCATTCTTTCTTAATTTTATTACTTATATACTCATCTACATCCGCTGCCAGATAAACCTTTATGGCCTTTCCCGAACTAACGGCCCTTAATGTCTGCTTGGTTCCGACGGTTTTTGCTGAAGCATTTTTCAATTCCTCCAACATAGCAACCCCCATCTTTCACAGCGCATTTTTTATTAACTAAAAAATTACGCACTTTGATATTTTACCATTCCGATATTGCAGTGTCAACAACAATAATTTGAGAATGGGCAGCATTTTTGGCTGCTGAATTGAATCATAATAGAACTCAGCGGAGCAAAACTTTAATCAAAACAAGGGGGCAATAAACAAGCTGTGCAATATACTGCCCCCTTGAATCACATGGCCAAACGCTCAACGCCATATAATCACATACTGGCAATTGCCGGTCCGGCCTTCTCGTCCGGCTGGCTATCCGGCGCTTCTTCGGAAAGCTCATCCTCGCTATAAATCTGAATATCCCGATATCTGCTCATTCCCGTACCTGCGGGGATAAGTTTTCCGATAATAACGTTTTCCTTCAAGCCTACAAGCGGATCCAACTTGCCCTTTATGGCAGCTTCGGTAAGCACTCGGGTGGTTTCCTGGAAGGAAGCGGCCGACAAGAATGAATCTGTAGCCAGGGAAGCTTTCGTAATACCCAGCAGCACCCTTTTTGCCGCTGCGGGCTGCCCGCCTTGCTCTATGACCTTCTGGTTTTCCTTGTCAAATTCAAATATATCCACCAAGCCTCCAGGCAACATATCGGTATCACCTGCATCCTCAACCCTGACCTTTCGAAGCATCTGCCGTATAATGATCTCTATATGTTTATCGTTGATATCCACTCCCTGGAAGCGGTAAACCTTTTGAACTTCCTGCAGCAGGTAGGTCTGTACTCCCTTTAATCCCTTAATCTTGAGGATATCGTGGGGATTTACGGAACCCTCGGTCAGTTCATCCCCTGCCTCAACCTTCTGTCCGTCTACCACCTTCAGGCGGGAACCGTAGGGTATGGAGTAAGTTTTGGACTCACCATCGCTTGTAGTTAATATGATCTCCCGCCTCTTCTTGGTTTCATTTATTCTTACTGTACCCGAGACCTC
>LFSE01000056.1 GCA_001513075.1 Clostridiales bacterium DTU074
CCCGAAATAACCGGTACTTTATTCTGATTAGCTACAGGGATGGTTGCCATAAAGGAGCCGGAAGTGGCAGGTCCCAATACGGCCACCACCTTGTCCTGAGTCATCAGTCTGGTTGCCAGAGTTGTGGCTTCAGATGGCTCGGACTTGTTATCATACTTGACAAGCTCAATCTTTTTGCCCTTCACTCCACCTGCCTCGTTAATCTGCTCAATGGCCAGCTCTATGCCTTCAACTGAGCTTTGACCATAAGAGGCAACCTTGCCGGATAATTCATAATTAACACCAATTTTAATTGTATCTCCGCCACCTGCCTGAGAACAGCCGGCAGCAAGTACCAAACTAAAAATTAACAGTATAATAATGCATGCTTTTTTCATATTATTCACTCCCCCTGCATTTTTATAAATAATACTATAATTTTCATTCCGGTGTCAATAACTAAAAAGCTGTTTTCAAAAATAAGAAGCCGCATGATAAGTAGGTATACCATTGATAAGCGTAAACAATATGATAAAAAAATAAAAAATGTAATTGAAATTTTACAGAATATACGGTATTATATGAATATAAAATTGAATCACCAATATAATTAAGGCAATATGGGCCTTAAGTTTCTACCGAACAACCGTAAATTGTTCGACTATTGGGGATTACGCAAAACGATGTTTATTAATTACGGAGCAATTGAGGACAATCCCTCAGATTGCTGTCTTTTGCGTTTATTGTCGAATTTACGGTGATTGGTGAAAGCCAATTGCCTTTTTATTTGGTGGAAATACCACCTATGTTGGTGACAAAATCTAAGGAGGAGGTTTTTTCATGGACAGATACTTCAAAATAAGCGAAAATGGCTCCACTGTATCAACCGAAATTTTAGCCGGTTTGACTACTTTTTTTGCATTATCCTACATCATATTTGTTAATCCAGCTATTCTGTCCCAAACAGGCATGCCCTGGGGAGCGGTTTTCCTGGCAACAATTATTGCTGCAGTTGTGGGAACTCTTGTCATGGGCCTCTTTGCCAACGTGCCTTACGCTCAGGCTCCCGGTATGGGGCTAAATGCCTTCTTCACCTACACCGTTTGTTTCGGCCTTGGGTTCAGCTGGCAACAAGCGCTGGCAATGGTTTTTCTCTGCGGCCTTATCAACATCATCATAACCGTGACCAAGATCCGCAAGGCCATAATCAAATCCATTCCGGTAAGCCTGCAAAACGCTATAGGTGGCGGTATAGGTATCTTTATAGCTTATATAGGTGTTAAAAATGCCGGACTGTTAAACTTTACTTCGGATCCGGGCCACAACGTTGTTCTGGACAGCGGCACCGTTATCGCTGATTCAAGTGCCGTTCCTGCTCTTGTAACTTTGAATAATCCGGCTGTTCTTCTTGCTATAATAGGTCTGGTTTTGACCGTCATCCTCCTTGTTTTCAAAGTGAGGGGAGCAATCCTTCTAGGAATTATTGCCACTACCATCATCGGAATACCTATGGGAGTTGTCGATTTGTCGCAGGCCGGAACTACAGCCGGTCTTGGCTCTGCTCTTTCCGACCTTGGAGTTACCTTCGGTGCAGCCTTAGGACCTGAAGGCCTGGGTTCTCTGTTCTCTGACCCGGCAAAGCTTCCTTTGGTACTGGTAACCATATTCTCCTTCAGCCTTGCCGATACCTTTGATACTATCGGTACATTTATAGGTACCGGACGTCAGAGTGGCATATTCACCGAAGAAGATATAAGGCTCATGCAAACCAGCAGCGGCTTCAAATCCAAAATGGACAAGGCCTTATTTGCCGATGCGATTGCAACTTCAATAGGTGCCCTATTCGGTACCTCCAATACAACAACATATATTGAGAGTGCAGCCGGGATAGGTGTTGGCGGCCGCACCGGCTTCACCAGCGTTGTTACCGCAGTGCTCCTGCTGGCATGCGCATTTCTGGCTCCCATTGCAGGATTGGTTCCTGCTGCTGCCACAGCACCAGCCCTTATTGTAGTCGGTATCATGATGATGTCAGCCTTTAAAGAGATCAAATGGGATGAGTTGAACGAGGCAATCCCCGCCTTCTTTGCCGGAGTGTTCATGGCCTTGTGTTACAACATTTCCTACGGTATTGCAACAGGATTCATATTCTACTGCATAGTTAAAGCATGCAAAGGACAGCTGAAAGATGTCCATCCCATATTGATTGTATCCACAATACTGTTTATCATAAACTTCATAGTCCTTGCCCTTATATAAGACATATTCATATTCGCCGTTAGAGCATAAATGCCGGTTTGATTGACAAACCGGCATTTATCGTTTTTGTGCCCATCCCCAATGTTTTTTCCCATATTTTATCCCATATTTTATCGGTAAACATAATCATCTTTTTATTATTTAACGCAATACACGGACAGTTCCCTTATAACAGGTTCGGCTGCAGCTTTAAGTATTGTTAACTTTACATGATCGGTACATATATCATCAAACCTGTCAATCTTTTTATGACCAATTGCACTGCCTTCTAAAAGAATTACCCAATTGTTTCCCTGCTTTGCCTCCAATCTATATTCCAGTATTCTTTCCCCATGCGCTATGTCTTCCATCGTTATGACATGGTTTATATAGGTCGGATGTCCAATACGGAGGTGTATTTCGTAGCCTTTTCCGGCCGTCTTTGCTATCGGATTCTGAAATCGCCGCCTAATCTCGTCTCCAAACTCCAATACCCTTTTAGCATCAGGCTGAGGTATAAGACCCCTGTTATCGGGAGATAGGTTCAACAACAGGTTTGCCCCATGTCCGACGGAGCGGTAGTATATGTCCATGAGCTCATCAAGGGAACGAAGATTGTGTTCGCTGTTAGGATGCCAAAACCACTGTCCCTTACGTATTGGTACATCACACTCTGCCGGAAGCCATTCAGGAGTATCGGGCAGCCATTTGACACTGTCGTCGGTAAACATGCTGTATCTGGCCATCCGGACGGTATTCCAGCATGGATAAGGAGCAACCCCATCCTCATTTCCTACCCACCTTATGGTAGGCCTTCCCATATTGAACACCATGGCATCAGGCTGATATTTGTCAACCAAAGCCATAATCCTTTCCCAATCGTATTCCCTGCCTTCCGAACCTGCGCCATCGAACCATACCTCGACCAATGGCCCATACCATGTCAAAAGCTCGGTCAGCTGCCGACAATAAAAGTCATCGTATAATTCCTTATCGTGATAAGTAGGTTCATGCCTGTCCCACGGCGACAAATATACCCCAAACCCAATACCTTCTTCGCGACAGGCTTGAGCGCACTCGGCTACAACGTCCCCCTTTCCATTCTTCCACGGGCTGGACTTTACCGAATAATCGGTGGTCTCGGTAGGCCACAGACAAAAGCCGTCATGATGTTTAGCAGTTAATACAGCATATTTAAAGCCCGCTTGTTTGGCTATATGTATCCACTGCCTTGCATCCAATTCGGCAGGATTAAATGTATCCGGACTATCGGTTCCATCTCCCCATTCTCGGTCATTAAAAGTGTTCAGACCAAAGTGAAAAAACATCCCCACTTCCATATCCTGCCATGCCAATTGATTTTTTGTGGGCCTGGGCAAATCGTTCTTAAACATAGCATGATTAATCCTTTCTAACATTTTTTATTACATATGTAAGCAATGCTTACAAACAATATCACATTAAATCAATTTAAGTTTGCAGCAAAACCAGATATACGCCACACGTGTTTGAATTTAAACGGCAAATCCACTTTCAAACCGGAATGCTTTTTCCGGTTTACTCCTGCTCCATATGCAAAATATATCTGCATGTTATCCCAACTCTTTATAAAGAGTATCCACAAGGGTATAGCTTTTATCGAGCGAGTATTCCCAGAACATGATTCCGGCTAATTCTTTTTCCTTTATATATTGAGCTTTATGCTTCAGCGACATTTCATCATCATAGCTGATAAATACGTCTCCATTGAAAAGATACGGTGCCTTGGCACTGTCATCCCAGTATCTGACAAAGCCATTTTTATTAATGTAGTTGTTAACCAGTTCTGTGTACGATAATGTATACCTTCCTGTCGTCTCAGCATTTTGGTTTAACCCGCAATTCTCATCATTAACACCTTTCCATACTCTCCCATAAAAAGCAGCACCAAGCACAATTTTTTCTGCAGGCACCCCCGCTTTTTGAAATATATTAACAGCTTTTTCACAGCTTATTCCATCAGGATCGTATGCTGAAGCAAACAAATTGGTGTGATGCCCTGTTATCTTCTGGAAGCTGCCCCTCATATCATACGTCATCAGATTGACATAATCAATGTATTGCTGGACTGCATCCATCTCGGTACCATCTATGAAATATTCACCCGCTCCAGCAGCAATAGTCAAAAGATAAGATCTATCCTCCAATTCTCCTAATCTATCCAATTTCTCCCTCAGCTCTTTTATCATTAGCGTAAAGTTGTGTTTATCGTCTGGACTGGATGCGATTCCCGCCAACGAAGAGCAAGGATACTCCCAATCTATATCTATTCCATCAAAGCTATAAGCCTTCATAAGCTCTATGGCAGTATCAGCAAAAATCGATCGCTCCCTGGCTGAAGATGCTGCTTCTGAGAAGCCCCCGGCTCCCCACCCACCGATAGAAAGCACAATCTTAAGTTGAGGATTTATTTTTTTGAACTGACTTAACCTATCTGCATTTTTTAAATGATTCCCTACAACTTTACTATCACGAATTACGGCAAATGCGTAATTGATGTGGGTCAATTTACGTATATCCTCTTGTATGACAGCGCCTACTTCCCTGTCCACCAGGTAAGCAGCCAAAACATACCTTCTCTCATTTTGAAAAACTTCGTTTCCCATAAGCCTTCTCTCTCCTCCTCATTCTTCAAAATTAGCCACTATTTCTGAAATCGCTTTTCTGCGTGCCGTAGTGTCCCTTTCTATCAACTTAACCGGCACTACAACCTCCTTAGACTTATAAACACCGTTTTCTATACACTCCAGCACCAGTTGGGCAGCTGTCTTTCCTATTTGATAGAAATCTTGATCAATAGTCGTCAACTGAAATTCCAAATGCTCAAGCATTTCAATATTATCAAAACCAACCAAGGAAACATCCTGTGGTATAGAAACCCCCATATTGCTGAGCTCCTTCGCAATCATTATTGCTAGATAATCATGTTCGGCAAAAATAGCAGTGGTCCCCTTGTTAAGCAGATCGCTCAGCACATCCTTTAATTTGTTTTTTGTATCTCCTTGAGTATACTTTGACAGAGGAAGCCGGATGACATCACGATCAAACGGTATATCGTGTTGTCTTAAAGCCTTGCAGTAACCCAAAAATCTCTCCCTTACACTGCTCACATCCTCCAGTCGAACAAGAGCTACATAAGCTATACGCCTGTGCCCCAATTTTATCAAATGTGATACAGCTTGAAATGCACCATCAAAATTATCCGATACCACCGCACTCAATGGTAATGATTCATACTTTTGATCGATAAGCACAATGGGATATTGCTTTATATATAAAGTAAGCAAGGTATCAAAGTTAGCCCTAGCGGATGGATATAAAATTATACCTTTTATTCCGTCTTGTGGCAATTGTACTAAATACTCCCTCTCTTTAGCCGGATCATCATAAGTTGTATGAACACTCAAATAATATCCTTTACCATCAAGATAATCCATAGCACCTCTGACATACTCAACCCTTCGCCCGGCCGTCCCATCCGTCGGGAGAACTATTGCTATAACTTTCGGTACACTTTCCTCAATCCTTCCCTTTTTTATAGGTAACACGAAACTGCCTTGCCCCTTTTTGCGGTATATCATATTCGCTTTTGCCAGCTCATCCAGTGCTCTCTTAGATGTAATTCTGCTGACGCCAAACATCTTTGAAAGTTCCAGTTCCGTAGGGAGTTTATCTCCGGGTTGTAATCTGTTGTGCAAAATCTCATTCTTAATATATTCTACAACTTGTAAATATAGTGTTTTTTTGCTATCTCTTTTGGCCATAGGTTCTGTTTCACCTACTTCAGATATACTCGCAATGATATATTAGTATATAATATTGTATCCCTTTATAATAATATATCAATAATGTTATAATAATACACCATTTTCAGTTTCCTTGTAAATACATGGAAAAGCCAATAGGAGCTCATATATTCCTTAACATCAATCTGACGGAGCCCACACGATAACCGCTAAGATAATACAACGCATTTAGCACGCCATTATTTGTCTTTTCAACCAAAGCCTGCACGGGATAATTTCCTTTCCTGTGGCCAAACCGAGCTAATAGCATATCTGCAAAATCCTTATCATCTGTATTAATGAGCACAAGCTCTGGAAAGAAGGTCACAAGTTTATCCACGCTTTCATTTCTGGCAGCACTGATTAAAACTATTCCTATATCCTTATTCTTGATGACATCTGCCTCTTCTGCCAATTCTCTGAAAAAATGTTCTGTCGGTTCCTTTGAAGGCTCTACATACGCCACAATGTTGTAGCGTTTGGTCAACACATTTGATAATGCAATACTGCCACCTTCTGTCATAAAAGTATAATCTGTTATAGCCACAGGCTCCATCATTCTCTCTTTATCTGGAACTGACACGCTTATATTTAACCCTTCACCCCCTGCCAGCTCAACAAAATAGGCATTTAATAACATAGTACCATCGTCCAACCTTCTGCCGGTAAGAATACGGTAACATCCCTCTTCCAGTTCAAATGAAGTACCTTCATGTTTCCAAAATCTAAGATTCTGATAAAATCCGTCAATAAGACGGGCAATGGTGAAGTTCTTAAAATACTCTAGCTTTTCTTGGCAGCTAAGCGTTAATTTGGCTTTCTTTTTTGGCTCATGGGCTATAACTCTGACAAATTCTCCATCTTTATAGTATTCTAATTCTTGGTCAATAGGGTTGAACCGGGCAGGTATACCTAAACTGCGGCAGATAGCCACAAACAACACTTTCTTTGATATTTGTGAAGCCCGTTTAAATTCAAGGATTCCCTTCGGCGAAGCAATAAGTGATTTGTAGTCCATCTCGGTAACATCTTCAATTGTTTCATTTATATAATCGTATATCCTGGCAGGATTCCTTACAAACTCCTTTTTAGTGTCTTCATCAAAAAAGCTGTTTATAAATCCTCTGTAAGGCGATAGCATTTCTACATAAACTCTCGGATTTAACACATATTTTACAAATATATCTTCATAAAAATAGTCTCTGAACGGATAAGCATGCGATAAATGATCGTTGAGCATATCACTAGTACTATCAAGCAGGTCTTTTGTATCTATCGATTTTAGCAGCAGTACCTTATATTTAAATGGTATGCCGCTATCATCATCCAGAAAGGCCTTAATTTCATCATAGTTACCCTTGGACGCAACAATAATCCTAGCAACATCATCATTAAAGCCAGGGTATTTTTTGGCTATTTCTTTTCCCTTTTCCTCGTTAACAAAAGTTTTTTCAAAAGCAGCTCGTATCTCATTACAACGTTTCACTCTTGCTTCATGTGATATATCCTGAACCACCACCTCATCATCAACCCTACCGGTTGGCGGTACAAATTCCAGACATTTTATGCCGGTTTCTTTGGACACAGCATTTGAAAAGTCCAGTGTTACGACATCTTGTTTACGCACGTCCACCTTACATGTCATAAATCTGTCACCATCACTAGCATGAATATGCAGGTCGCCAAGGCCGGTTGTAAGATAAACCATTCCTTCTTCATCAGCTTCCAAAACCGTAATAGGACTGAGTTGGCAATAGTTTGGTACCTCGAATCTCACCTTTATCTTTCTCCCACCTGTATTTATAACCCTGATAGTCAATCTTTTGGTCTCCGAATAATTGGCAGTCAAATTCAGCACAGTAACAATCCCATTCCTATGTAGGACATCCGCATCTTGGTACACAACATCAGAAAATACTCGGGCATCAATAAGCATAGCTCTGGTTGCGGGAGTTTTAAACCAACCTCTGTCTAATTCAGGCTCCGGTTCACAGGCTCCAAGAAATCTCCATCTCCCGTCGATGTATACTTCCACCCATGCATGATTGCTGTCACAATGTGCCCAAAGCGGAGTATAGACCTGGCGTGCTGGTATACCTACACTCCTCAATGCGGTAACAGTAAACGTCGATTCTTCACCGCAACGCCCCTTTGCATTCTTAATAAGAGTCAAAGGCGAAACGGTACGAGGGTTGCTGGGAGCATATGTAGCCTTTTCAAGGCACCAGTAATTCACTTCTAGTACGGCTTGATATGCGTCTTTACCTCTTACGCGGTCATAAAGCTGGTTAAAAAATATCTCTCTGTTATACTCGATGTTTTCATTGTTTACACGATAGTGCAAAACATAATTAAGAAAGATATCTTCCGGTATATCCATTCCAAACATGTTTATATCATATACTTTCAACGTATGCCTTATTATCTTCAAAAAAAGCCAAGCATCATACGTTATCAAATCGCTCACCGGCATATAAGCATAATAGAACTTTAGGCATATCTTTTCTCGTTCATCAGCAGCATCGAACACATCCATAAACCTTTGAACATGGGGTTCCACTCTCCTGAAATCCTTTTCTATTTTGTCAATAGTTTTTTGTGAAAACATATATGATTTGACCCTCCCGACTATCTCCATTATCTCCGGCAATAGCGTCCATCGGTTACCTAACCAACAATTCCGGACCTTTCTACACCTTCGATAAAATGTTTCTGTGCAATTATAAAGAACACTATAAGCGGCAATATAACCAGCAGGGAACACACAGTCAATATTTGCGCATCGTAAGAAGCCGACGAAAGTCTCGTAACATCAGGCGGTATTCTGGAGATCGCGTTGCCGATAGCAAGTTGAACGTTGCTGGTGCCACCGCTTGGTGCCCTAAGCATCTCCAATCTGACCCTTAAATAGCTGCTCGACGGGTTAAATAGTTGAGGAAAATAGGTATCATTCCAATTCCACACAAAGCTCAGCACGCCTACGGTCAATATAGCTGGTTTTGATAAAGGCATAACTATCCTGAAGAATATCCGCGGGAAACTTGCACCATCCACATATGCCGATTCTTCAAGCTCCTTTGGCAACCCTTTAAAGAATTGACGGAAGATATATATAAAGAGGCCTCCGCCCACGCCTTGCCCCATGGCAGCCAATATCATCATCGAGGCCGGGTTGCCCAGAAGATTTAATTTTTCACCAGTTATCAATTTGAATATACCTAAAATATCGAAGTTCCTAAAATACACATATTGAGGCAACATCACTGATGCCGGAGGGACAATGATGGTAAATATCACCAGAGCAAATAGAATACCACTCCCTCTGAATCTTAATCTAGCGAATGAATATCCTGCCAAAGCAGCATTAAAGATCTGTAAGAGCGTTATCCCCAGCGTTGAAACGGTGGTATACAAAACTGACTTGGAGTAATCCATTATAATTAAAGCTATCTTCAAATTATCAATAGTTGGCGATGCCGGGATCCATATAGAACCCAGAGAACCATAGTCATATGGGTGGGTAAAAGTAACTGAGATCATGCGCAAAAGAGGATACAAAATCATATAAGATATACATATAATCAGGGTATATTTAAATGCCAGAACCAGTGCGTTATTTATATTTTTCTTTACATATGAATAGGTTATTTTTTTTCTGGTGTGAAATTTTCGTCCAGCGGCTGTATTAGCTTTTGATATATTCCGTTTATTCACTATGCCAGTGAAATTATTAATCATAGTAAAACACCACCCTTGAAATTAAATATGAAACAATTGTGACAACAAGTACCGTAACTAGCATATATACTATAGCCATTGCAGCACTAAGACCGTAATTGGCCTGTCCAAATGCGATATTGTAAATTCTGTCAATCATTCCATAATTTGTACCATCTATCATAGTAGCATGCTTAAAAAACCTATCTATAATACTATAAACAGTGCTCACCAGTATCATAGGAGATAGCATGGGTAAAGTCACTTTCCAAAAAGTTTCATGAGCTGAGGCTCCCTCGATTTTTGCCACTTCATAAAGCGATGGTGAAATAGTTTGTAAGCCTGCCAGAAAAATAAGCGTAGGAACACCCGAGTTGGCAAGTACAAAAAATATATTGTTTATAGCCCCGGAAACATATCCAACAATTTCGGTAGGCAGTCCAGTATGGAACAAAACATCAATTACAATCCTAGAACTAAAAGCTTCAATACCCCTGCTACCCACAACTTCTTGGCTCAGAAGGTCTGTACCAATTAATGAGGTTCTGGCAATTTCCACACCCATTATGATGGGTATGAAGAATATTGTACGTGCCAAACTCCGCCCCGGATATTTGCCATGTATTAAAATGGCTGCTATTATTGAAAAAATAACTATTATCAGTACTTGAGGCAATGCTGAAATAACCATTGTTATAACCAATCTGTTAAAGATGGGGTCAATCGTAAATGCCCTTATATAATTTTCCCATCCTATATACTCCATCTGGATCCCTGTATCCGTAATTTTTACGTTATTTAAGCTATAATAGACTGACTCCACCAATGGTCTGAGAAAAAAAAGCAAAAAACCCAATAACCATGGAAGCAAAAATACTATACCCCATATAGCCTTCTTGCCGGACAGGCTCAGCTTATAATTCCACCTGTTATAACTCAATGCACCAAATTTCACCTTAATATCACCCCGTCAAAGTTATTCTATAATAATATAAGACAAAGGTTTAATAACATGATTGTCTATAGATTTCTCTTCCATCGAATAATTAAGATAGACTTCAATCCCGTTAGAATATGTTACTTTCACCAATTCTTTATCAAGCATCTGATGACCTATAATCTCATGATCCCTTACCTTTTGATAGAACTCATTATATACTTTATAGACTTCAATCATCTGCTCCTTCCAATCATCGAATTGTGTTTTATAGTAGTATTTCATCCTGAAATCATCGGACAAATATGCTGGTATCATTTCCTTTTCATTCTCAGCCGTCACTGTCCACTTTAAAGCACTTTTTGTTTCCATTGCCTTCAGTAAATATTTTTCAAAGCCTTCCAAACTATATTCATTAAACGCCGGCATCGAGTATGGTATATTATTCTCAAGCACTATCTGCACAAAAGGCACATTGTAATCTATTATTCGTCTGCCACTTCCGTATACTTGCAGATCAGTTATATATTCAGCATATTTATACGCATAGCTATTAGGATTGGAAAATAACAAGCTATTATGTTCATCCATAACCTGAAATGCATTTTGAAAAATAGGTAAGGCATCCCACCTCATAATCTGATTATATTCGTTATAATCTCCATATAGTATGGCGGCTGCTTCCCCAAGAGCCAATCCGCTTATCCCTAAATTGTTGGACCACTTCACTATTTTTGCTGCATATTCAGGGAAATAAGATGGAGATATTAACCACTCTCTAACCCTGTCCGTTAGTCTGGTCACCAAATCAAAGTTTGGTTTTATCGCCAAAGTATTGTTTATGAGTTTTGCTATGTCTTTTTTCCTGCTTATGCCCTTGGTGGAATATGTAGTTAACATATTGATTTCAAAAAACAATTGGACATCATTCTGTTGTGAATACCTTATGAGCTCTTTCAATCCTTTTTTTCCACCAATGCTTCGCATTACTTTTATATCATTAAAAGGCGAATTCTTTGCTCCTCCATTCGCCCAGTCGGTATACTGGACAATAACATTGCCGACACCTTCTTTTTTTAACAAATCAATTATGTTCTGTGCTTCATTAAAAGAAGTCATGCTAATATAAGAAGTATAGGGAATGCCTAAAAACATTTTTTCTCTGGGTACGGTAGCAATCATTTCCAGGAATAATGGTGCTTCTTCCGGAATGTCGTTCTCTTTTAATACGCCTTTTTCATATAAATATTTTTTGTATTCTTTTGCCATACCCACATAGTTGGCATTATCTGTTTCCAATAACTTATATCTCACTACAATGTCCTTATCATATCTCCGATCACCATGTTTTATAATATAATTCTCAAAACCCACAGTAAGTGGTATCTTTTCGGAATAAAACAAGCTGAACTTCAATGCAACCTTATTGAATTCATCCACTCTGCCCGATACATTAGCAGTAATTGTTGCTATTTCTGCTCCTTCTTCGATTATACCCATTATAGCAATATCATTTTTCTTAATGCCGAAAACCGGAAAGGTGGATGGAATAAACTGCTCATAATAAAATCTATTTTCATATAATGGATCAGGTCCATAAACAGGTGCAGAAAACTCGGTCAGATATTTATCATTATTCAAGTTGATTATTCCGCCACACCCGTCGGGAACAAACAAATAGCCTTCATCATGTATGTCTCCACAAATCAAATATGGCGTAAGTATCAACTCTGAAATTGGATGCTTAGGATCTGTTTCAATATCTTTTACGGGGACACGCACAATTAAGTCTTTGCCGTCAAGTATATACTCCACCGTAATTTTGAATGTAATGTTCAGGTTTTCGGCTTCAAAACCCCACATTTCATTATCAATAATCAGCTCTTCTTCAGAATAAGCCCCTATTTCATAAAATAAATTATACATCTTCTTAAGAACAGGAATTGGTACCGCTGTAGGTGAACCATCATCAGTCTTTGATTCCCAATTTCGTATATATCTATCTTTGGTTTCGGTATAATATCCATGTTTGCCCAAGAGTTGTTCCCTTTGATCACTGTCAAGATACTTTAAAACCAATTCTTCCATTCGCTCTTTACTCATATACATTGGAAACATATCAAGATGTATCCTGGAAGCATCACCTACTGTAAATACACATTTGACACCATTTTCTACAGGCACGTATTCTACCTGTTTCAATTTTATACTCATTGTATAATTGTCCCATGTCTCAGTTGTAGCTCTTACTAAATCTCTATAATAAGTAGCTACAAAATCTGATTTTTGTATATTCTTAACGTATTCACTGCCCAGCTGACCATTCACAACTTTGGTGTCAAAATAATTTCCTGTTTCCAATGAAACAACCCGTAGTAAATTGAATGCTTTATCAATTAGTAGTTCTGCTTCATTATTCTGTGCCACCAATTCGAAATTGAAGTCTATCTCCTGTTCTGCAATATCTTGTTCGGAAATATCTCCAACAACATTTGCATCATTTGTGCTTTCCTGATCTTCCTCTTGACCAAGAACCGGAACTTGAAATACAAACAAAAAGATGAGAACTAATGCCAGGATTCTTCGCACAGCATATCACCTTCCTCATCATAGCCTCATACTCAATTCTTCAAATACTGTTTTGACAAACACAATTACTTCATTGGACAAAGCAAGGAGTAAAGCAGTTATAAATACAATTATACACATCACAATAACTGTCATTACAATCATCAAAACAGATTGAGTGAAGGTGTATTCATGTATGACTACCAGGCCTACAAACAAGTAAAATACAAAAGCTACCGTTCCTAGAGAATAAAAGAACAGGGCAAATGCTGCTTCTTCTACGGTGACAAAATTTGATAGTACCAAACCGGCAAGGCTAAGAATGATTTTAGGATAAGATGCATAAGCATACACCATAAAAATTTCTTTCATCTTTCCACTACCATTTGCAACCGCAGTAACACTCCAATTTGCTACAACAAATAGAAGAATAGGTATAACCGTCATCAAGATAACATATATAGTATTTACCGTCTTGTTTTCATTATGATATCCTGTCAGCACAAACCCTTCATACATCTCATTATATATGTTAAAAAAGCACATCAGAAAAACTAATGCAATAGCAAAATACAATTTCCCCCTATTCTCGTATTTCAGATCGCTAAATCCTTTAAATGGGCGGGAAATTATATAAAATGGGTATTTTATGAAATCTTCTTTCAAATCTATATTAAATTTTAACGTCTCAATAATACGGGTAACTCTGTGCTGTGCAAATGCATCCATATTTTATGCCTCCATCCGAACTTGAAATTTTAACCTTTTAATGATTTTATAGATAACCATACATATAAACAGCAATATAATCAGACCTATAAAGAGATCAAAGTATTGTTCAGCCCATTGTTGCCTTATTTTTTTATAAGCCATTGAATAATAATAGACATCCTGGCCCAGCAGGAAATAGTCCTTGGCAGCTTTATAATCTCCCCTTCGATACAATGCTTTGCCTACGCCAACATAGGCGTATTGAAAAGCCGGGTTATGATCTATTACTTTTTTCCATTCCTCCATGGCCAAGTCATATTCAAATTGTGACTGGTATCTAACAGCATTGTGGATACTTCTGCCATAATCATTCAATTTGAAAACTTTTATCGTTTCACTCCCTCGGTCAGCCACCAATAACATGTCTTCTCCCATAAACTTAACGTCTACAGGCAATTGAAATCTCCACTGAGTGGTACCAGCCTCTCCAAAGGCATATAGCATGTAACCATCTTCATCATATGCGAAGATTCTGGAACGCTTAGTATCAAGAACTATGTATAAACCGTAATCATTAATATCAATGGCACTAAGTGTTGATTTGCCATAGGGTACCCGCAGCCCGTAATGGTTGTATTTCAGATCACCTTGTGGTATTGCATCATCCTTTCCCACAGGATATCTCAAAATATTCTTGCCCTTAGCATTTAATTTCCTAATAGGTTGTTCATCACCAGATCCTGCCACAGTAGCATATACAAAGTCATATTTATCTATACTTAAATTGCTAAAATTAACAGGAAGCCACAGCCGAGACCTTGCCCTTTGCTCGGCAGTCTGAAGCCTCCTCCAAAAAAGCTGTATAGGAGTGTATTTTACTTCAACTACTCCAAAATATCTTAAAAACGAACCATCAGGATTTATTTCCACCAGGCCTTCATAAATATTATTTGCAACTACATAAATACGGCCAACGCTGTCTACCGCCACCTTTAGCGGCTGATACGCAATATTTTCTGGTATTATTATCCCTTCCGGTTTCTCCAGTACCCTTTTTATTGACCAATCCGGCGAAAAATGAAGTATACGACCTTTTGAAGGTTCACAGGCATATAGCTCCTCCTCATCTGTCACCCACATACCTGTTATATTGGTCAACGCCTGCTCTTGTCCGTTATGAGAAAAACCGGCAAGTTCTTTCTTTAAATTAAAGTTATGATCAGTAATCACAATTTTGCCATTGCATGCAATATAAACATGCTGATCCGAAACAAATATGCTATTTATCTCATTCAAACCTTCTACCCCTAAATCATCTGCATTCACACTTTTTACGAAGTTATAGGGTGAAGGCGATAATACAGGGTGATATCCTTCATCGGTGTAATAATATATGTAGCTTAGAATACCGTCAGCCGATACTGCATATCCTGGTATACAGCAGCTCAGCATCAATACAAAAGCACTTACTATAGCCCTTATATGCATTGTCCTTTTATCCATATCTTCACCCGCCTATTCTTTTAAACCTGAAGTCGTCATAGTTTCTATTACATTGCTTTGAGCTACAATAAACGTAATAGCAGGTATCAAAAACATAATTAATGATACAGCCGCCATAACCCCCTGCCTCGCAATTCCTACCCTGGCAATTTGACCTAATGCATAACTGAAAGTTTTTAAATTTTCCTTATAGATATACATATCTCCAGTAACTCCCCACATATTTTGAAATGATACTATAAACAATGTAATCCATGCTGGTTTTACAAGCGGCATTATCACACGCCAGAAGATTATAAAGTCATTGGCTCCGTCAATGCTTGCTGATTCAACCAATGATGAGGGGATTTGTTCCATAAAATTTTTCATTAAGTAGAGGCCCAACGTGGCCGCAAATGCCGGTAAAATTATGGCCCAATAAGTATCAATCAATCCCAGTTTAGAAATAATAACATAATTTGGCACTGCCGTTACCACAGGAGAAAACATCAGTGAAAGCACAATAATCCTCGATATAACTTCACTCCCAAAAAACCTGTATTTTGCAAGTGGATATGCCGCCATGGAAGCAAATATAATTTGTCCTGCCGTACCTACTACAAGAATAAATATGGTATTAAAAATGTACCTCAAAAGGGGTATAACAGAATCCTGAAAAATCACCCTTAGTTCCAAAAAGTTATTAAGAGTAGGTGTTTTGACAATTATGTCCGGTGGAAATTTCAGAAGTTCGTGCAGGGGTTTAAAAGCATTATTGGCCATAAATATCACCGGAAAGAGAAACAAGAAAGCCATAAAAACCAAAAACAAAACAAGTAAAACGTTGCCCCACACCGAACGGTTACTTCTGGCGGTAGCAAAGAGTTTAATAAAGATATGGTGTTTCTTCTTTTTTATCATTTTTCCTTGCCTATATTTCAAATATGTACTTCCTATTTCCGTCGCCATGATCAAGTACCCACCCTCTTTATAAACTTTTGGAAAAGCATATTAGTCAGTACCATCATCCCAAATAGCACTACAGCAATTCCTGAAGCATACCCCATCTCCATCCTTATACTGCCATAATCCATAAGGTGGTTGGCTATAGTATGTGCACCATATTGCGGGCTCGGAAAACCTGTCAAAGCCACAGTTATGTCTCCCACTCCTAAAGCGCTGGTTATAGACATAATGGCTCCAAACATCAACTGAGGTCTCATATTAGGCAAAGTTATATACCAAAGTTCTTGCCACCTGTTCCTGATCCCATCTATCTCGCCAGCTTCATATTGGGTTTTGTCAATAGTTTGCAATCCGGCAACAAAAGCTAAAAAACCAAACCCTAAACTCATCCATAATGAGACCAGTACAACCACGGGAAGCATATATTGTGTGTCTTGCAACCATAAAATAGGTGAGTCAATTATCCCCCATTCCAACAGCTTAGCATTTAAATATCCATATGGATCGCTTGAGAAAATAATAGTGAATATAAGATATACGTTACCTGAGATACTGGGAGCATAGAAAATAATGGTCAAAACTGCCCTGATTCTAGCTGGGAGCTCATTTATTAGCCACGCCATTAAAAAGGCCAGCAAATATCCAATGGGACCAGTTATTACAGCAATTACAAAAGTATTTTTTACAGCCGTGATGAATATATCATCGTTCAAAAACAATCTTCTGTAATTGCTAAAGCCGACAAATCTGGGAAATTGAAGTAAATTAAAATCGGTAAAACTAATTACCATAGAGGCAAATACAGGCAAAACAACAAATACAAAAAACAAAATCAAGAACGGAAGCATCATCAAATATAGATCTCTGTTTCGTCTAAAGCCATATACCTTTATCTTGTCATCCATATTAGGCATCACTTCCTTTTTTATTTACTGCTAAATTCTTTTCGTTTTATGTCAAGCTCATTATCAATCGCATCGGCAGCATCATAAATAGCGTCTATCGGATTTCTGCTCTCGGATTCGGTCACCACAGATAGAAATGCATTTTCTATTAATCTTCCTGTAATATAACCGCCTGGCACTTGCGGAACTGTTCGTAGCCATTGCAGACTTTCCTCCAAAACCTTCATATTTTCAGTACCCCAACCGAGCCTTTTGAAAGCTGCCACATTTGCAGTAGTATAACGCCCTGCCAGACCTAAAACCGATTCCATTGAATTTGCAAATTCATATTGTGCCTCTTCTGATGTCCACCACTTCAGATACTCCCACGCAAGATCAGTCGTTCCTTTCCTTTCAACAATGTTCTTTACAATAAAAGCTCCGCTCACTGCCACCGGATTATCATGTTTTACTCCACCATCAGATGAAACAATCCCAGGTATTAGAGCAATAGCCCACTGGCCCTTTATCTCAGGAGCTGCTACAGACAATGAATTAAAAGTTGTAAGATCAACAACTCCAACTGGAATTTCTCCCAGCCTGAATCTGGTAACAAAATCAGTAGACACAATGAAGTTATGTTTTGTATACAATTCAGTCCAATACTTAAATGCATTTATTCCTGCTTCGCTAATAATGGCAGTTGACTCCCCATCATTGTAGTAAAGGGCTCCTCCCATCTGATACAAAAACGATACATACACTGCATTTACATTTTTGGTCATCCCCGTACGCGCAACTGCCCCCAATTGAGGCTGTTCGGTTGTAGTAAAATAAATATCCATATTGTTTTTCTGCAGAATTGGAACAATGGCCAATAGCTCATCCATAGTCTTTGGTACAGAAATATTCAGATTATCAAATATATCAGTCCTATAGAACATAACATTAAAACTCATCTGATCAGGTAAAGCATAGCATGAATCTCCATACACAAATGTATTAAGCGCAGCTGGGGAAAAACTTTCTTTGACCTCAGTAAAATCTGCAAAGCTTGCCAAATCATACGCTCCACCGCGATAACCCAGATTCATAGGTATACTGGCTGCCGCCTGGATAACAATATCCGGTCCTGTTCCGGTCAAAGTAGCAGGAATAATTGCCTCAGGGGTAACCAATCTTAAGTTTACATCTATGTTATGTCTTTTTGAAAAAGATTCGTTAATCAGCCGGCGTAAAATATTGTATTGATCCCTTCCGGTAGATACCCAAACCTCAATACTGCCTCTCTTTTGTTGTGTGCTGCTTGCCAACACCTGATCAAAATTAACCACAAATGAGCCCAAGAAAGCTTTTATCCTGTGGCCAATACTTCCTATCAAATTAGCTTCTCCCTTGGGTAGTCTGTAGTCAGCTGGGGCTACTATTATATAATCTAAAAGCAACGGCTGCTGTATCATAGAATCTATCCAATATCCTAAGGAGGAAATATAGTTTTTAAAATCCCCCAAGTATCTCCCAATTTCATTAGGCCTCTGTATTATTTTGTCAATGGTTATAATTAACATCTCGATAATAGAGTTGGAATCCGTAAAACCACCCGTTGTACTGCTCATTTCATCAATTATTTTCTTTAAATTATCGCGTTGTGATATCAAGCGGCCTCTCAAGTCAGGAATCAATACAGTTAAATTGTAATCCCTGTACCTATCCGGTGAAGTACCTGTAACTATTACTATATCTTGATAAATCCGGTTGAGCTCTCTCAACGAATTCTCTACCTGTTCAATAAGCTGACCAAATACCCCCAGGCATACTTCCAAACCAATAGTATTTTTCCCTTTCTCGAGGTAAAAGCTGTACTCTTCACCAGTACTCTCATCTGCTAAATATTTAAGATTAAATTTTGTATCATAGGGAAATTTTATTTCACTAACTTCAGCAAAGGGTATCTTTCCGTTTATAGTCAACTTTCTTAAAGAAAATCTGCCTCTGTTATAAGACTGCTTATACCTGAAGGCTATCTTATATAACCCCTCCTCAGGGATATCTATTTCCCATATTATTGTCTGTCCTGGAAACCTCCATGCATAGCCTCCGATTGTATTCAAAACAACATAATATGGATGATAAGGCTCTGATAATGGTGATGTGCGGTCGTTTACCGGATAAAGACTGGGACTACTTTTTAATACAGCATCCTCTGCCTGTATTTTGATAGGCTTTCCACGATAAAAGTCATATCCATTCTCAAAAAGTTGGGATACATAGCTTTTATAATCAAGAAGTCGTACTACTGGGACAATTCTAATTTTGTCTATCCAAATCTCTCCATCCACATACTCAAGGGTTAACAAATTTTCCCCTGCATCAAAAAAGAACTCGAATGGCTCTCCTTTGGAATCGGATAAAACATAATCATACCAAATTTCTGTTTCAATCTGTGGGGGGAACGTCTGATTGCCTTTTTCCTTTTTGTATTCCTGATCCTGATCTCTATAAAAACGTTTAAATGTTATATGCTTTGCTTCCTCAAAAGGAAACTCGGAATTTATACGAATTCCCCTCGCAATTTCACTTCCGCCTGCAACAGCTTTGTAGCTGACCATAATATAAAAAAGACCGGGTTCGGATATATTGAAAGCATACGTTATTATTGAATCTTTCCCCGAAAGCACAGCGTTATTTAAATTTTCAGTTCCGGTTGCTTGTTTATAATTATCCGCTGGCAAAACTATTTCTTCAGCTTTTTCATTGATGAATTGAGAATAGGAATTTTTATATGCCGAATATGTTGGTTGTTGTTCTTCCCCCAAAACCACAGTATTGAACTCCATACCTGACAAAAATACCAAGGCTATAATCATCATTATGAATATTTTGCTTTTGTGTTGCCAAACGCTTCTGGTGCTATTTTTAACCAAATTTAGCATAATCACACCTTCTTCGATCCATCGAAAATTATGCATATTGTTCAAAAAGAACAGAATTAACCATGTTATGTCAAAGGGATAGAAACCCTTTGACATAACATGGTATTTATTGTTTGGAAGTTAAAATCATGCTTTATAGTATTATTCTTGTTTTTCTCTGAATTCTGCCACTTTTTGTTTCAAATCGTCTGGCAACTCTTCCTCTTTTATCAGGCCAGCCTCGATCATTGCGAATATATCCTCACCTACAATAGCCTCAAACTCTGCACGGGGACTCCCGCCCACTGAACATACTTTATACAATGCTCTGAAAAATACACTAGATTGTGTGGTAGTATCAAGGGGATCAAATTTATAGCGGCCAATATACCAATCCCACAATTCAGCATCTAAGTCCGTGGAGAACCACCTATAAGCCCCTTTTCCTTCCCAAGTAATGGGTTCTCCCTTAGCTTCTCTTTCACGATTTTCTTGCAATAGTTCTGCCATTTCTGTCCAATAAGAGAATAACAGATTCATGTATTGCTCAGGAGTGGCCTTCTTTTCTCCACCCTTAACCACTACAAATACACCATTATCTTTGTAGTAGTTTGTATAATTATCTGAAAGGGTTCTGTAATCATTTGGATCTTCCAGCGTTACATTGGAACCCCATGGGAAGGGTACCACTCCAAAATCAAATTGGGCTGCCCATCCATCAAAATTCCAGTTATCACCATGAGTAATTACAATTTTTCCTTCATCAAAACCCTGTTGCGCCGGATTCCAGTCGTAACCTGTAGTACCGTCGTCACGGGTTACCTCTGTTGCATTCACAGCTATGCCTTCTTGAACCAGTTTTTGGAAAAATTCTACTATTTCAATAAAACCATCAGACAAGTAACCCGGGTGATATGTCTTTGCATCCATCATATAAGCACCATTCGCAAAAGCTGCTCCGCGAGCCCAGTTAAGTGCATGAATACCTAATACGTATGTTCCTTCCGGTAACCTCGACTGCAACTCTTTACAATAGCTGTAAAAATCGTCCAAACTCCATTTTCCTTCAACAAACATTTCACCTGGAGTTTTCTCCATACCAACTTCCTGAATTATATCTCTTCTGTATACCAAAGAACTCCATGGAAGCATAGGTCCTCTGGAAAAACCGATTATTTTATCTCCCCACTGGCAACCGCCTTCCCAATATGCCTTCGGCAAATTATAATTCTTTACAACCTCCGTCATATCAAGGATCGCATCGTTTGTAACCAAAGAACTTATGTAGTATCTTGACATGTCACCAAAATCTATAACCGGATCTCCTGCGGCAACAGAAGAAATGATTGTTTGTGGGACATCGTTCCAGCCAACGCCCTCCAAGCCACTAAAGTCTAGCTTACAATTAAATTTTTCTTCTACTGCTTTTAGACGTTCAGACCATTTTTCCTTTTCCGCCTCATCCACAGTCTCTGGATTAGGGAAACCCCATACTTTTAGAGTTACTCCTCCAAGATCTGCACCGGGAAATGGATCTTCATCTGTCTGGTCTTCTTCTGCTTCTTCTGGCTGTTCTGAAACATCATCGGAAGAATCATCAGAAGGAGTAGTCTCCTCTTGAGGTGTAGTTGTTTGCTCTGGGATCTCCGTTTTACTGCAGGCTATCACTGTGCTAATAATAAAACAGAAAATCAGCAACAAAACAATATGCCTTTTCCCCTTCATCCATATTCCTCCTTTTCTTTTTTTGCCTTTTCAGGCTTTTGTAAAACCCAGTTACATATTTTATGGGTTTTACTTGTTATTTCGAGCAGGATCCCTTCACTATTATTAAATTTAATATCATTTTAACGCTATATATTAGCTGTATATTATT
>LFSE01000079.1 GCA_001513075.1 Clostridiales bacterium DTU074
TCAAAAAACTGAAAAAGTAATAGAAAAAGCTAGTTAATGTCCAATTTTAAGGGGCCAAAGCACTGCTGATGCTGCGGTATTTTTGCTTTTTTCAGTGTTACAATAATGTTTATATAATTGCTTTGATTCATATATCAAGCATTAGAAATGCTATGGTAGTTGAATGAAAAAACTAACGACCAATACAATACCGTGCAAAAAAGCTAGGATATTATAAAAAATAACATATCTGCTGATTATGTATGGGGTTGCTTTATTGAGTGTTTATTTTGCTATAAAATAAAATGAAATTGACTGCGAGGGGATGTAGTTATTTATGGCTTACTTGTCTAATAAAAAAAGGGTGCGGAGAAAGAAGATCGTATTCTCCGTATGTTCTATAATACACCTCAAGGACGTTTCTTAAATTCGCAAACTAATATGATAACTACATCAGCAGGCAATTTTACAATGATTATAGGTTTTTTGAAATATACCCTGGCAAGAGTCACTGCACTGGCCATATTGGCTGTTGCAACTTCATGTTCACCAGGATATGGGATTGAAGACCATGCCGTCTCTGGTACAATAGAAACAAAGCCATCAATCAATACAACCAAACAATCATGTGACCAGGCAGAAGCCAGCAATACAGACACACAAGCAAGCATCCAGCCAGGTAAAGCATCCATATCTGATCTAAAAGGCGATCCCAGTATGTATGCTGCGTATTATAAAATTCTGCAGGAGAAAATTAATAAATATGGCTCACTTCCTATAAAAGAACATGATGATACAAGTGATATACTGTTGCTTAACTATGATGGAGTTGCATATGCTGTCTTACTGGATTTTGACGGAAATGGTGAAGAGGAGCTATTTATTTGTTATAACGATCAAGAATCAAAAAGCAGCAACATTCCTGGATTCGAATCACCATGCATCTTTGAAATCTGGGGATACAAAAATAACAGAAGTTATTTAATAGCAAAAGAAGCGATTACAGTTTTCGGCGGCGGTAGTACGCTGTGGGGACATATTAATATATATAAACAGGGAGAAAAATACTATGTGGTAAATACTATTGTCTATAAAGAAGTAAACGATTCCGGTACAATTTATTATAAAGACATCACTTATTGGCTTCTGACAGACGGGAAGTGGGTGAAAAAAGAACTTGCCTGTACCGATGGAGATAGTGTTCCATGGGATGATGCAGAATGCATATATATATTTGATGAGTTTTGGTATGATGTTGAAGATGCAGAACGGCTGCAATTGTTTTTGTCTATGTTGGAAGAATATTCTAACATGGACTAATAAAAGTACGTTTGCTTAAAAATAACTGTAAATTGGGAGTGCCAATATTTGGTGTTTTCAGACAATACAATTATACATGGAGGTATTTGTGTGGATAACAAAAGCAAAAATTCTAATGAATTTATTACCATATACAATGAGCTTGATGATTATATGAGGAGAGAGCTGAATCAAGATCATTGGGTGTCGCATAGTGAACTGATAAGAAAATATGTATAATTAATATAATTTTACGAAATAGAGAAGGGTTTTGTATTTTTTTGGAGAAAACCATAATTAACTAGAGATATTTTTATAGCAGTTAATAGTATTATATATACGATTGGATATGACATATGAATTTAGAGAAATTATAAACATTATTACGAATAATCGAAACGAATGGCAATTTGATATATACAAATATAGAATTTAAGAATACCATTAACTCTATTCCAGTATACACAGTCTATTATATCGCAATTAACTATGGAAAAAATGAAATAATATTATCGGAAAGCCAGATCGCTGTGATTTCGTGGTTTATTATTATATTGAGTATTGACAGTAGAATTGTTTGTCTTAAGGATGTTGATGTAATGAGAAAAACAAATGAAGTTTGGACTGTTAAACACCGCAGATACTATCAAAGCTTGAAAGAATATGCTGAAAAAAATAAAAATTCCATCTATAAGAGTAAAAACCATTTGATATACATGTTCCATTTCCACCAAGGCGGCTATTAGAGGATTATACATTTCGCGCAAAAGAAGTGAAAATGATCAACATTAAAGTTTCAGATACAGACTTTCTCATATAAAACTTAGCGCGAAAGAATAATTTGATAATAAATCGCCTTTTAAGCAACATGACATATACATTTTTTATCCGATCGATAAATGAGAAGTGGTAGAAAGTTTATTAAATAAGCCAAACGAACGGGCTATTGAATAAAGAATAATGATACCAAACAAAAAATCTAATGGGTTAGGGGGGCAAAAAAAGTGAGAACCTTGTTTGAACTCTGCAAGCCAAGGGAAAGCGTATTTGATGAGACGAAAAGGGATGATGTTTTAGACCTGACTGACTTAATTGAAAACCTGATTGATCCGTATCGTTTTTTTGAAGAAAACTATATGACCGATGGGATGAAAGTCTTATTAGATACGGCTTTTAAGCGTTTCCACAGGCAGGGAGAGACGGGGCTGATAAAGCTTACCCAGTCTATGGGCGGTGGTAAAACGCATAATATGATTGCCCTAGGGCTCTTGGCGAAATATCCCGAGTTCAGGCAGAGAATAATGGGTGACAGTTTTAAAGGAAGCCATCTGGGGAAAATCAAGGTTGTGGCCTTTACCGGCAGGGAAAGCGATGCCCCGTACGGTATCTGGGGAGCAATAGCCGAGCAGCTGGGCAAAAAAGAAGTCTTTAAGGATTATTATTCGCCATTGCAAGCCCCTGGCCAGACTGCATGGATTAACCTGTTAAGGGGAGAGCCCCTTCTTATTTTATTGGATGAGCTGCCCCCTTATTTAGAATACGCCAGATCTAAAACGATTGGGGATTCGAATTTGGCAGTAGTAACAACCACTGCCTTGGCCAATCTGTTCACCGCCTTAGGTAAGGAGGAACTTTCTAATGTATGCCTGGTTATTTCCGACTTAAGGGCTACATATGAAAGCGGAAGCGAGTTATTGCAATCATCTTTTAAGGAACTGGAAAACGAAGTAAACCGTTCGGCTTTGAATATTGAACCTGTAAGCAGCGCATCGGATGAAGTATACCATATATTAAGGAAAAGGCTTTTTAAAGAGCTTCCCGATGACAATGAAATAAACGATATCGCCAATGCATACAAACAAGCTGTCCAGGAAGCAAAACAGATGGGATATCCCAATCTGTCTCCTGAACAGGTTTTTATAGGAATAAAAGATTCTTATCCATTTCACCCTTCGATCAGGGATTTATATGCCCGTTTCAAAGAAAACCCAGGTTTCCAGCAGACACGGGGCTTGATCCGGCTTATGCGGATTATTATTTCCCAGATGTACCGTGGAGAACGGCCCAAGGCAAAGGAAAAATACCTGGTAAATGTATATGATTTTGACCTCAATGATCCGGAAATGCTTACGGCTATTACCCAGATCAAACCCTCACTTGCCAATGCAATTGCCCATGATATTGCATCCAACGGAAAGGCCGTTGCCGAAATTTCAGATGCAGCTATGAACGAAACACACATGCAGGATTTGGCCAAGTTGCTGTTGGTTGCATCCCTTGCCGATATTCCGAATGCACTGTTAGGCCTATCTTTCCCGGAAATTATAGGATATTTATGCGGACCGGGGAAGGACATGACAAGGGTAAAATGGGCTTTTGACGAATTCATGATGAGGTCGTGGTATCTGTTTACCGACAGGGACGGAAGGACTTATTTTAGGAATACGAAAAATCTTAATGCAGAATTAAATACATTGGTGGATTCATACGACAATGAAAGTGCAAAGCAGGAGCTAAAGACGTTCTTGGAAGAGAAATTCAGGCCAACGATAAAGGATTGCTACCAGGAAGTGCTGGTTTTCCCGGGTATTGACGAAATTAAACTTTCCGAAGACAAAGTGACGCTTGTGCTTTTTGAACCTTATCCGGGAGGTACGGGTTTGCATTCCGATTTGCAGGAGTTTTATGAAAATGAACGTTACAAAAACAGGGTAATGTTCCTGTCGGGAACAAGGGGTACAAAGGATAAACTGTATCATGCTGCCAAGGAACATAGGGCTATCACGCATATTATTTCAAATATGGAAGCCGACAAAGTGCCCGAGAGTAACCCTCAATATCAAAAAGCAGTTGAAAAACAATCCAGAATAAAGCTGGAACTTCTGCAGGCAGCCAGAGAGACTTTCATGCAGCTTTACTATCCGACAAGAAGCGGGCTTTTAAAAGCCGATTTCTTTATGCAGTTTACAGAAAACGAGTATAACGGTGAAAAACAAATCAGGGATGTTCTTTTACAGAGGCAGAAATTTACCCTCGATGTGACTAATGATACTTTCAGGAAAAAATGTGAAGAACGCTTATTTACTCAGAAGGAAATGCGCTGGATTGATATTAAGGAACGTGCAGCCACTAATCCAGCATGGCAGTGGCATCTGCCCCGGGCTTTGGATGATTTGAAAGACGATATGCTGAAAAAAGATATCTGGCGCGAACATGGGGGCTATATTGAAAAACCTCCCTTCCCGAAGGAGAAAACGAATGTTTTGATTCAAGAGCTCCGAAGGGATGATTCAACTGGAGAGGTGACTTTGAAACTCATCCCTCAATACGGAGATAAGGTATACTACGAAATCGGGGCTACTGCCACTACTGCTTCCAATTTGGTAGAAAACTTAAACGAATTTAAAACCAGGGAATTGAAACTGTCATTTTTATGCGTTGACAGCACGGGAGAACATGAAACCGGTGAGCCAGTGGAGTGGCGTAATAGGATAACAATCCAGTACAGGATTTTTGACAGAGGGGACGATAAGGTTGTAGAACTTGTATCTGCACCTGCAACGACAATTAGATATACGACGGACGGTTCGAATCCCAGGGAATACGGCGGTATTTATGATGGAGAGGTTGTTGTTCCCAAAGAATCCACCTTTGTTTTGGCGGTGGCAGAAGCCCAGGGCATTTTTTCGGAAACCATCCAAATAAAGATTGACAGGACAAAGGGATCCGGCATTACGATTGATAAAGATAAGCCTTTAAGGTTATACAAGAGATACAAAACCAGCGATACGGCAGAAACATATCAGGAGTTTAACCTTTTTAAGAAGCACGGGGTAAAGTTATCCGATGTAATTGTAACCCTCTACAGGGTTGGTAATGACAAAAAAGGCTGGATCGAGCTAACTGCTGATTCTTCCTTGAAAGTGGAGATAGAACAATTGGAAAATAGCATTGATGTTATAAGGAATAGTTTTATGGCTGGTGATATGGTGAACATCAGCCTGGATTACGGTACGGCATGGTTTGAACGGGGACAAAAATTTCTTGACTGGGTAGCCGAAAAGAAAAAATCGCTGCAAGAATTTATAGAAGGAGAGATTATACAGTAATGGCAAAGAAAAGGAATATTTTCGGTTTTGGTTTTGATCCGTTGGAATCTCAGCATCACTTTTTAGTCATTATTCCCCGTAGCAATGATAGAAAGGTAATTATATATGAAAGGTTCGCATGGCAGGAAAATGCGGAGAGCCAAACCATTGATTACATTACCGACAGGGCTAAAGTGGAGCTTTCAAAATATAAATGGAAGCTAATTGAAGACGCCCTTAAGGATGAATTTAACAGCAGATTGAGAAAGGAAAAGCTGCCGGCAGGGAAGTGGAAAATAGGACAAGTCCCTGTGCAGCGGCTTTTTGGGAAGGAAATGGTTCTTTTAGCATGGGCTATAGAGGACTGTGATCCTTCCGTAATCCCTACTGCTATTAAAAACTGGCTTGGTTTAAGCCCTGAGGAACGCTGGTGGTTATTTACCATGACAAATGCAGCCACGGGTGGGCTGAAAGATAAGAGGGGATGGCGTAAGGCCGTAAGATACGCTCTTACCGAGAACCCCGTAGAAGAACCATACCGACAGATGGATATTTTAGACTTGTTAATAAGCAAAAATGTTGACGAGTAAAAAGGTGGTGTAGCCATGGCATATTCTGAGCAATCGTTCATAGAAGTTCAGTTTCCTGTATCAAAGGTGTCAAAGGAAAGCTATAAGGAGAGAAAGGCAAATTTAGGACAAACCCTTACGGGCCTTGGTAAGTGGTGGGGGAGAAAGCCCCTTATACTTGTCAGGGCCGCACTTTTAGGATTGCTGATACCTGCCAGCGATAATCCCAGGAAAGACCGGGAAATATTTCTTAAAATCCTCACTATGGATGAAGAAGGCCTCTGGTTGAGAAAAAGCAAATCTATTCCTGTGCAGGAAGTTTACAATAATCTAACCACGAGTGAGAGAAAAAGGTATTTTGAGGAAAATAAGGATAAGAAAGTATCTTACCGAAAAGGAATTACCAGGGAAGAAAAAGAAAACCTGCAGCGTTTGGTTTTCAATAGAATGACGTATGATCAGAAAATAACTTACTGTGTAAGGCCGGAGGAAGTGGATAATCTTCCGCCTGATGAGTGGGAAAAGATTAACCAACACTTAGGCACCAATGCTGCAAACCTTCAGGAGCTTGTGCAGGAACTTGGTGTAAAAAAATTTGGGAAAATACCCGTTGTAGGGGACTGCTTTTGCGGCGGGGGGAGCGTCCCATTCGAGGCGGCTAGGATGGGATGCGATGTGTATGCGTCTGACTTGAACCCTGTTGCCATGCTTCTGACATGGGCTGCTCTTAACATAAACGGTAGCTCTGAGGAAGAATTGAAAGAATTGAGAGAGTTTCAGGAGAAAATCTTTAGGCTCGCGGATAAACAAATCACTGAATGGGGAATTGAGCACAACAAAGAGGGGCATAGGGCAAATGCTTATTTATACTGCAATGAAACCATCTGCCCCGAATGTGGCTGGCGCATTCCTTTGGCTCCTTCATGGATAATAGGAAAGGGGACAAGGACAGTAGCTATTTTAAAAGAGAATCCGGAGAAAAAAGGTTTCGATATTGAAATTAAATCGAATGCGACAAAAGAGGAGATGGAGCAGGCACAAAAAATGGCAACTATCAGGGATAGTTATATGTTTTGTCCTCATTGTCCTGCTGAAAAAAGCCTTACCCCAATTGCTGTTTTGCGAAAAGATAGAAGGCTTGATGATGGGACAACAGTATACGGCCTGCGCCAATGGGAAGCAAATGAGTTTATTCCCCGGCCTGATGATGTCTTCCAGGAGAGGCTTTACTGTATCAGGTATGAAAGAGAGTATATTGATAAAAATGGAAAAGCAAAGACCGAAAGGTATTATACTGCTCCTACGAAGGAAGATCTGAAAAGAGAAAAAAAAGTAGTGGAACTTCTGAAAGAAAGGTTTGCAGATTGGCAAAAAAAGGGATATATTCCCAATAGTAAGATTGAAGAAGGAGAGAAAACATCAGAACCGATTAGAACAAGAGGCTGGGTATACTGGCATCAGTTGTTTAATCCTAGACAGCTTTTGGTGCATGGTTTGTTGATGGAGCTGGTTGACAAGTATGCCAAAACGAAAAAAGAGAAAGTAATGGGCCTTTTAGGAGTGAACAAATGCTGTAATTGGAATTCAAAGTTATCCCAATGGCTAAGCGATGGCAGTAATGAAAAAGGAGCACAGACATTTAGCAACCAAGCTCTAAATACACTATATAATTATAACACCAGAACTTATCTATCAATATTTACAAGTTGGTTCTATAATATTAATAATTACAGTATAAATTCGAATTATTCATTGGCTGTGTTAGATGCACGCCAGATAATAAAAATTGCGGACATTTGGCTTACCGATCCTCCATATGCCGATGCTATCAATTATCATGAATTGTCGGAATTCTTTTTAGCCTGGGATAAGAAGATGCTTCTAGATATCTTTCCTGATTGGTATGCAGACAGCAAGAGAGTATTGGCGGTAACGGGAACAGGTGAAAACTTTAACCGGAGTATGGTGGAAATTTATCGGAATTTAGCGGCGCATATGCCAGATTACGGTATGCAGATTGTTATGTTTACCCACCAAGATGTGAGCGTATGGGCAGATCTAGCATTAATACTATGGGCTGCTGGATTAAAAGTAACAGCAGCCTGGACTATTGCTACGGAAACCGATTCTATCGGATTGAAGAAAGGAAATTATGTGCAAGGAACCGTTTTGCTTGTGCTTCGTAAACAATTATCTGAAGAAACAGCCTATTTGGATGAGCTTTATCCTGAAATTGAGCTGGAAGTAAAAAAACAGATTAATAGCATGATGACTCTGGATGACAAGGAAGATCCTGACTTCGATGATGCAGATTACCTGCTTGCTGCCTATGCAGCGTCGTTGAAGGTGCTGACTTCCTATAAACGTATTGAGGACATTGATGTTAACTATGAGCTTTCAAAAATAAGAACATCAGGTGATGAGTCACCTGTTGAAAAAATTATCTCCATGGCAAAAAAAATTGCGTATGATTTTCTTATTCCTACTGGATTTAATACTGATATATGGAAGATGCTGGCCCCTGAAGAAAGGTTCTATATAAAAGGAATTGAGTTCCAGAAAAATGGGATTAACCAAATTGGAGCATATCAGGAATTGGCAAAAGGTTTTGGGGTGAGGGAATATAGAAGTCTTCTTGCTTCCACCCGTGCAAATCAAGCAAGATTAAAGACAGCGATGGAATTCGGTACGCGTAGTCTTGGCGGAAAAGAAGAATTCAGTAATACTCTTCTTAGAAATGTGCTGATGGCTTTGCACCAATCGATCAATGCCGAAAACACTTTGGTGGGCAGAAACTGGCTAAAAAATGAACTACCCAACTACTGGAGTCAGCGGAATATAATAATTGAGATTCTCAACTATATAGCTTCTCTTGAGAATATTGAAAACATGCCTCATTGGAAAGAAGAAGCGAGGTACGCCAGGTTATTGGCTGAGCTTGTTAGGAATGATGGTGTATGACAATTACCCAGTAAGGAGGAGTATTGGATGGCAATACCTAGTTTTCAAGTATTTATGTTACCTATGCTGCAGTTATTTCAGGATGGTAAGGCATATGAGATGGCAGAAATCATGGATAAATTAGTTAAACAATTTAATATTAGTGAGGAAGACAAAAAAATACGATTGCCAAGCGGAAAACAACCTGTTTATAAAAATCGAATCGGCTGGGCAAGGACTTACTTGTATCGGGCGGGCCTAATTGAAAGGTTAGACAGGGGAGTCTATAGGATTACGGAGCGCGGTTTAGAGGTCTTGAGAGAAAAGCCTTCAAGGATCGATATAAATTATCTTATGCAATTTTCTGAATTTAGGGAATTCAAAGGAATCAGAAATAAAGAAGCGTCTCAGTTAGAAGCAAACAATAATATTGATAGTAAAGATAGTGAACAGGAACAAGAAACACCGATTGAGATTTTGGATAAGACATACCAGATTATAAAAGAACAGTTAGCTAAAGAAATTTTAGAAAGGGTTATGAAAAAATCTCCCGACTTTTTTGAAAAACTTATTATTGATCTTTTGCAGGCGATGGGTTACGGTGGTTCCCTGGAAGATGCGGGAAGTGTTACTAAAAAAACTGCTGACGAAGGTATTGACGGAACAATAAAAGAAGATAAATTGGGACTGGATGTTGTATACATTCAAGCAAAAAGATGGAATGCTGACAGACTTGTTGGCAGACCAGAAATTCAAAAATTTGTGGGGGCTTTGGCGGGCTATGGGGCAAAGAAGGGAATATTTGTTACAACGTCTGATTTCACAAGAGAAGCAAGGGATTATATACCCAGGACAGATACCAAAATTGTTTTAATAAACGGCCAAATGTTGGCAAACTTGATGATAGAATACAATGTCGGTGTATCTGTTGATATCAAGTATGAAATAAAGAAGATAGACAACGATTATTTTGACGAAGAATAAAAGAAATTTTTATAAAAAAGCGTGGGAATTGCCATGATTTACCGTTATTCCTCAAGACTAAAGAGATTGGATGCTAGTTTTTTAAATAGTAAGTTGAAAGAAGCTGTAAGCTACGACAGGATTGCGGGCTATTTCAGTTCCTCCATTCTTGAGATAGCAGGGGAATCCATAGAACAAATCAATGGATATGTAAGGGTTGTTTGTAATGCTGAAATGCAAAAAGAGGATGCTATTACTGCTAATGCGGCCATTAATGCCATGCGGCGGGAGTGGTGCAGCAAAAAGCCTGAGGAAATATACAGCAGCGTTCCCAATAGGTTAATAAAGCTCTACAACCTGATTAAAAGTGGAAAATTGCAGATAAAAGTAGTTCCCAATGATGTTTTTGGCCTTATCCACGGAAAAGCAGGCGTAATTACTTTTAAAGATGGGAGAAAAACCTCATTCATCGGCAGCGTAAATGAAACGTATACTGGCTGGAAACTAAATTACGAAATGCTCTGGGAAGACGATTCCGAGGAAGGGGTAAAATGGGTTCAGGAAGAATTCGACTATTTTTGGAATAATCCCTATGCTGTCCCTTTAGCTGATTTTATAGTAGAAGATATAAAAAGGATCTCTGAGCGACAGGTTATCTATTCTATCGATGAGTGGAAAAAACAAACGGAACCTGCTTCTGCAGTTATTGAAGCACCCGTTTACCGCCAGGAGTTTGGGCTGTGGGAACACCAGAAGTTTTTTGTAAATATGGCCTTCAACGACCATAAAAAGCACGGTGCAAGGTATGTCTTGGCAGATACGGTAGGGCTGGGTAAGACTGTACAGCTTGCGCTTGCGGCTAAGCTTATGGCTTTCTACAGTAATAAACCCATCCTAGTTATTGCACCGAAGACTCTTTTATGGCAGTGGCAGGATGAGATTAATACTCTCCTGGATATGCCCTCCGCTGTCTGGAACGGCAGGGAATGGGTTGACGAAAATGGTATTAAATACCCCGCAAGTGGCGAGGATGCTATAAAAAGATGCCCAAGGAGGGTGGGAATCATTTCTCAAGGCTTGATTACTGCCAACTCCGAACAGGTACAGCCTCTTTTGAATATGGAATTTGAATGTGTAATCGTTGATGAAGCCCACAGGGCCAGAAGGAGGAATTTAGGCCCTGGTAAGGAAAATGAAAAGCTCGATCCAAACAATTTGCTTAATTTTCTCCTTAAAATTTCCAAGCGTACAAAGAGCATGTTATTGGCTACTGCCACGCCAGTACAACTATATCCCATTGAAGCCTGGGATCTGTTAAACGTGCTAGCCCAGGGCAGCGATGGCGTGCTGGGCAATCAATTCAGCATGTGGAGGAAATATCCTGTCAGAGGGCTTAACTTGGTCATGGAGAAAGAAAGGCTTGACCGTTTTGACAAGGAAAACTGGGAATGGATCAGGAATCCGTTTCCACCCGCTTCCGAAGGTGAGATGACTTTTGGACGTATCAGGCGGCAGCTTAATATGGCAGATGATGAATTTGTGATCAAACCGGAAGTTGTTGAAAAATTGAGCGGCCCTGATCAAAGAAGAATCGGCAGGATAATTGATGATAACTTTTTTGCAAGGCACAATCCATTTATCAGGCATATTGTTCGACGAACAAGGGACTATCTGGAGAACACAATAAATCCGGAAACGAATGAACCGTATTTGAAAAAGATTGATGTGGAATTAATGGGGGAGAGCGATGATGAAGCCATTGTCTTGCCGCCGTATTTGAAAGAAGCATACGGGTATGCGGAAGAATTCTGTGAGCTATTGCAGAAAAGAGTAAGAGGTGGGGGATTCTTAAAGACTTTACTGCTAAGAAGGGTGGGCAGCACCATAATTGCAGGAAAAAACACTGCAGAGAAAATGCTTCATAGCTGGGGGCAGCAGGGTATAGATGAGGAAGACTATGAGGAAGAGGATATGGAAGAGGAAAAAGTTTTACAGAGCGAAATAAAAAACATAACTGATAATGAGAGAGCCTGCCTAATAAAATTTATTGAAACCCTCAATGCCAATAAAGAGCAGGATCCAAAATATAAGTTATTGGTTAAACTTCTGATTGATGATAATTGGATAAGACGCGGATGTATTATCTTTTCCCAGTATTATGATTCAGCATACTGGGTGGCTGAGAATTTATCCAGAGATCTGCCTGATGAAAAAATTGGGCTCTATGCAGGCGGGGACAAGTCCGGTATATTGATCAGAGGTATTTATGAAAGGCGAAGCAAGGAAGAAATAAAACGAATGGTCAGGCAACATGAACTGAAGATATTGGTAGGCACCGATGCTGCTAGTGAAGGATTAAACTTGCAGACTTTGGGTTCATTGATAAACTTGGACCTGCCATGGAACCCCACAAGGCTTGAACAGCGAAAAGGCCGAATTCAGCGAATTGGACAGGTTTATGATAAAATATATATTTACAATATGAGATATAAAGATTCGGTGGAGGACAGGGTACATAAACTCCTCTCTGAACGGTTTGCCAATATTTACAGCATGTTTGGTCAGATTCCCGATGTTTTGGAAGATGTTTGGATTAATGTTGCACTTAATGATCTTGAGGAGGCAAAACGGAAAATCGATGCAATTCCAAGACAGCATCCATTTGAAATAAGGTACCATGTTAATGTGGGTAAGGTTGACTGGGAAAGCTGTGCGAAGGTGTTGGATAGCAGAGAGAAAAGAAAGCATCTAATGGAAGGGTGGAGGTAATTGTTTTTGCGTAACGAAAGAACAACGTAAGACACTGCTTTAAAGACACTGCTTTGCAAAAGTTTCTAAATAATAGTATAAAAATATATAATGGCAATACAATGAATAAATTCAAGATATGCTATACGAATTCTAGCCTGTAGTATAATTAACTATTAATACATGTACAGGAGGATATGTTATGGCTACTAAAATCACATCGTGGGAAATAATAGATGGAAAGCTCAAAAAAATTGAAACCAGCTTGGTACACGAAGGGAAAACAGAGTCGTATGATTTGGAAGAATGGATCATATCAAATCCTGAAATTTTGGGAGAAGATATTACTGTAATCGGAAGGCAAATAAATACTAGCTCCGGGCCGCTTGATTTATTGGGAATTGATAGAAACGGTAACATGGTTATTATTGAGTTAAAAAGGGATAAGCTGCCCAGAGAGGTTTTAGCGCAAGCAATCGATTATGCTGCTGCTGTTGCTCAATGGGATATTGATAAAATAAGCGAAAAAATAGGCAAAAATTTAGAAGAATACCTATCTGATGTTTTTGAGGAAACAACTTTGGAAAGTTTAAATATTAATCAAAGTCAAAGGATTATTATAGTGGGATTTCAGATAGAGGATTCTCTAAACAGAATGATTGAATGGCTTTCCAATAATTTTGGTGTTAGCATTAATGCCGTAATATTGAATTATGTAAAAACGCAATCAGGCGCAGAGATATTAAGCAGGACTACAACTATACCGGAAGAAGTAGAAAAGAAACGAGTGCAGAAAAAATATAGAATTCCCATGTCTGATGAACCTGGTAATTATACTCGTGATGAATTGAAGGAATTGCTAAAGAACTACTTTGCACAAGATTTAAAGACAGCGAAGAGAATAAAAAACGTTCTTTTGCCTGAATGTCTGAAAAAAGGAATTGTTACAAGAGAAGCGTTAAAACAAGCGTTTGTGGATTATAAAGAACCAAATGCGGAAAAGAATAAGGGATATTTTGTATCATTAATATCGAATCAATTAGGATTGGACAAAAATGATTTCTTAAGGCAGATTATTGCTTATGAGTATCCAAATCATCCATGGGAGAAGGATAACTATAGAATCCGTGAGGAATATGTGGATCTTGTCAAAGAATTGCTTGCTAACTATTAATTGATACGATCAAAGCAAATACAGAAATATAGATAAAAATTTCTGCTCCTCGTTTCAAAAATATTCTAATTTTTTGTATCACTTTTCCATGCTTCTGTTAACACGATATCTCGATGCCAATATCAACAGAGCTCTATTGATAAGTAATACAAGTGAAAAGGAGTGAGGGATATGCCGAGAGATTATTTAGGAACGGTTAAACTTCGTAACGAGTATAGAGTTTATAAATCCAAGGCCCCTATTAGTGTATGAGTTTATTTATTCGGTTTTATGCTGTATTTTCTTTATATAACCCGGTTTTTAGTATAAGAAAATACCTTGCAGATTACAGGACTCGGGAGGTTACATAATGATGGAACTTATGGATTTAAGGCGTATTCTTTCACTTGTAGATCATACCATGTTATCTGTGGACGCTGTCTGGGAGGATATCAAGTTATTATGTGATGAAGGCATTCAGTATGGTACGGCATCGGTTTGCCTTCCTCAAAGCTATGTAAAGGCTGCTGTTGAATATGTTAATGGCAAAATACCTATATGTACTGTTGTCGGATTCCCCAACGGCTATCCCACAACTGCTGTAAAATGCTTTGAGGCTGATGACGCTATAAAAAACGGAGCTGATGAAATTGATATGGTGATCAATGTAGGTTGGCTTAAGGACAAAAAATATAATCTTGTTCTTGAAGAAATAAAGGCAATAAAAAATATTTGTGGTGAAAAGATTCTAAAGGTAATTGTTGAGGCAGGCCTTCTGAGCCAAGAAGAAAAGATTGCAATATGTGGCATAATTTCTGACTCAGGTGCAGATTATATTAAAACATCGACTGGTTTTCACAAAGGAGGTGCAACAAAGGAAGATGTAGCCCTTTTTGCGAAATATGTAAAACCTCATGTTAAAATAAAAGCAGCTGGTGGGATTTCATCTTTTTCAGATGCTGAAGAATTTATTCGATTGGGAGTATCAAGAATTGGCAGCAGCAAGCTTATTAAAACTATAAAGGAAATGGAAAAAAGGAGTTCATGATAGATTTCAGTGCTCTCTTTTTTTAGTATTTTGCAGCGAAGCATAATAGCGGAATGATTGCGTTTTTTCGGAATAGTGCAATTTTCTTTCATCGGTAAACAGGCTGTGGTATAATAAAAACTGCCAGAAAAAATAGTTCAATAAGAAATGCTCAAGCAAACATATCAAATCTAATACCTGTAATCCAATAGGATATATAGCAAACTATGATGTCTAAACAGATCATTATAATAAACAGGATTTATTACAATACCTCATGCCGGTATGGGTTATAGCTGAGATTTTATTCAAAGCATACTGCTGGCTTTGAATACTTTTTTCTTAATTAATTGCAGTATTCATTGTGAAACCGGATTATGGGAAGTCATTGGTAATAGCAGCCGAAAATTAGAATTTGAAATGGAGTGATAAAAGTTGAGTTTAAACAAAGGTAAGGTTTATGAATGCTGGCTGAGCTATAGTTATTTGCCCGATAATTTTAATAAAGAATACAGGGGTTTTTGCAATAGCATTGTGGCAAAAAGCAAACATCCCGTTATAAACTCGGCGATTGAGGAACTAAAAATTGCATTTACCAGGTTTACCGGGCAATCCCCTCAAATAGTGGAGTCTTATCCTGATTCCGGCTGCATATTTGTAGGCATCTGGGATGAAGCAGATGATAAAGCATTGGGTATAAGTTACAGTGACTTGCCTGATGATGGATTCATTATACGCAAATATGAGAACAGTGGCAAAAATGTATTGGCTGTGGTAGGTAAAAACGAACAAGGGGCATTGTACGGGGTATTTCATCTATTAAGGTCGATGTGCCTTGGGAAAACTCTTGCACAGGTGCAGGGCATTGACGGGCCTGGTAATCCTTTGAGGATTATAAACCACTGGGATAATATGAGCGGTTTTATCGAAAGGGGATATGCCGGCCAATCCATATTTTTCAAGGATAACAGGATTATCAGCGATTTGAGCAGGATCAAGGATTATGCGCGGCTTCTTGCATCCATAGGTGTAAACGGAGTTACCATCAACAACGTCAATGTCCACCAGGTAGAGACACGCCTTATAACTGACGAGTTTTTGCCTGATGTGGCAAGGATAGCCGATGTATTCAGGCAGTACGGCATTAAGCTGTATTTGAGCATAAATTTTGCGGCGCCGGTGGAGATAGGGGGCCTGTCTACTGCCGATCCACTGGATGAATCGGTCAAAAAATGGTGGAAGGATGTAACTGATAATATCTATAGATATATTCCTGATTTTGGCGGTTTTCTTGTCAAAGCCGATTCGGAGTTCAGGCCGGGGCCCTTCACTTACGGCAGGAATCATGATGAAGGGGCAAACATGCTGGCTGAGGCTTTAAAACCGTATGGCGGTGTGGTTTTCTGGAGGGCTTTTGTATACAACTGCCAGGTTGACTGGAGAGATCGTACGATAGACAGGGCCAAAGCCGCGTATGATAACTTCAAACCCCTGGATGGAAAGTTTATGGACAATGTAATTGTGCAGATCAAAAACGGCCCAATGGATTTTCAGATAAGGGAGCCCGTATCTCCCTTGTTTGGCGCAATGGAAAAGACCAATGTTGCCGTGGAATTGCAGATTACACAGGAGTATACTGGCCAGCAAAGGGATATGTGTTACCTGGGCAATATGTGGAAAGAGGTATTGGATTTTGATACTTATGCAAAAGGGCAGGGTTCACTGGTAAGCAAGGTTGTCAACGGTTCACTCTTTGGGACGAAATATGGTGGCATTGTAGGCGTTTCGAATATTGGAGAAAGCAAATGCTGGACAGGGCATCCGCTGGCTCAGGCTAACCTGTATTGTTTTGGGCGCCTTGCATGGGATCCTGATCTTTCTGCCCGGGAGATAGCTGAAGAGTGGGTAAAGTTAACTTTTGGCCATGAGCCGCAAGTTGAAGATACAATTGTATCCATGCTGATGGCTTCCAGGGAAATCTATGAGAAATATACGGTGCCTTTGGGGATAGGCTGGATGGTAAACCCCGGGCATCATTATGGCCCAAGCGTTGACGGATACGAGTATTCCCACTGGGGTACATACCATTATGCCGATTGGAAGGGAATTGGTGTTGACAGGACCGCAGCATCTGGTACCGGCTATACCGCCCAGTACAATGAACCGGTAGCAAGCATGTACGAGAATATAGAGACCTGTCCTGAGGAGCTGCTGCTGTTTTTCCACCATGTACCGTATACTTACAAGCTAAAATCCGGCAAAACGGTGATCCAGCATATATACGATACCCATTTTGAGGGATACGAAGAAGCCGAGGGCTTAAAGGAAAAATGGCTGACACTTAAAGGAAAGATTGATGCTGAAGCATTCGATCTGGTTCTGGAAAGGCTGGATATGCAGCTTAAAAACGCCGCCGAGTGGCGGGATGTGGTCAATACCTATTTTTACAGGAAAACTGGTATCGATGATATACACGGGAGGAAGATATACAGGTAGATTTATGCTATAGAAATATAGAAAAATAGTTTGGTATTTTAGTACTGCTTTAGGTACAAGAAGTGATGTTAAGCAATACCCGGGACCAGGGTAGGCAAGGGAAAAACCTTTCTACCCTGGTATTTTTGTGTTAATAAATCGTAAGAATGCGGAAGGATATGATTAGCCAAGTAAGCGACAGATAAATCGGTGCATCGAATACTATACGTAAAAGCAGCGCAATCACGGCAAACCGGAAAATATGATTGGAGTTTTTTTGAATGAAAATAGTAGAAATGCGGCAATGTGCTGAACTATTTTACGCTTATATCAATATAATCATACAGAAAATTTCATCAAGGTTGCTTATTTTTTATCATTTTATGGTAAAATTGAAGTAAATTACAATAGATTTACCCAATTAATAATGGAGGTGCATGATGTCCAACCATAAGATTTATAAAATGAGTTTTGCCAAAG
>LFSE01000049.1 GCA_001513075.1 Clostridiales bacterium DTU074
TTTTAGCATAAAAAAGATATTAATTTGACGAACATACATAATTTATAAAGCAATATGCATGCTGTCAAAACACATTTTTATTTTTGTTAGTAAAGCGCAATTAATGGTTATATTATTCTTATCAATCAAAAATAATATGGGGGTGATTGATAAATGAGATGATTTAATGCGTTTTAATATTTTGAAAAATGGGTTATCTATAAATAATAATAAAAAATTAACAACAAAAGGAGGAGCACGTAATGAAAAAAGTACTGGGATTAGTTCTGGTAGTATTGCTGGTTTTTGTAGTATTAACTGCATGTAGTGGAGCCAAGGATAATGGTTCCCAGGATCAGGGGAAGGAAGCTGAGTCGGTTACCTATAAAGATGGGACATATCAGGCTGAAGAGCCCGACTTTGACGACCATGGCTGGAAGGCCCAAATCCAGATAAAGGTTGAGGGCGGGAAAATCACGGACGTTGTTTATGATGAGGTGAACCAGGAGGGCAAGAAGAAAAGCGAAGACCAGGATTATCAAAGCAATTTTAAGGAGCAAAGGGACGTTGACCTGTTGGATGCATATGATAAGCTGCAGAAGAGCCTCGTTGAAAAGCAGGATCCCGATGCTGTTGATACCTATACCGGCGCTACCGGTACTACCAGCAAATTTAAAGCTCTGGCCAATGAAGCCCTTAAGGATGCAAAATAATAACTGTTCATGGGTTTTATACTCAGGACCTGTCGCGAGACAGGTCCATTAATTGTATCGACAATATTTTCTCCAGATTTTATCCAATTAATGATATGGGAAGAAGAATCCGTTTGGGCGCCAAAAGCTTGTCAGCAAGCAAAACAAGTGATATTATAAATTTATATTGATCTTAATATCATAAGACCGGAGGGCTATATTTGAAAAGATATATTGCGAAAGCATGCCCTATGGCTTTGGCGATCTGTTTATTATTTCTTCCGATATTGCAAGGCTGCGCTATTAATGAGGTAAGAGAACACAGCAAGAATTTATTTGCCCTCAATACATGGATAAACATAAGAATATATGCCGGGCGGGAAGGCCCGAAAATCATAGACAGCGCTGTCCGAAGGATCGAAGAGATTGAGAGGCGCATGAGCGTTACCATCAAGGACAGCGATGTAAGCCGTATCAATGACAATGCCGGTATACAGCCCGTCAAGGTTCACGAAGATACCTTTAAAGTTATAGAGAAGGCGCTGGAGTATGCCAAGCTATCCAAAGGTGCATTTGACATTACCGTATATCCAATTGTGCAGCTGTGGGGAATAACGACGGAACATCCCAGGGTGCCCACCGATGAGGAAATACGGGAAAAGTTGAAGTTTGTGGATTATCAAAAGGTTATATTGAATGAGGATGAAGGTACGGTGTATCTGCAGGAGAAGGGGATGGGCATAGATCTGGGAGCCATCGCCAAGGGCTACGCTGCTGATGAAGTGGTCAGGGTTTTAAGGGAAGAGGGTGTCCAGCATGCCCTTATAAACATGGGCGGAAATGTAATTGTGGTGGGCAATAAGCCCAACGGCCAGCCTTGGAGAATAGGGATACAGGACCCTAGGTCCGACGGCGTGCAACAGCATATTGCAGTTGTGGAAGCGGTAAACGAAAGTGTGGTAAGCTCGGGGGATTATGAGCGTTACATAAAAGATGTGTACCAGAAAACCGGAGTGAGATACCATCATATATTCGATCCGGCTACCGGATATCCTGCCAACCAGGGACTTATGGCCACCACTGTAGTAGCTGAGAACTCAGCAGATGCGGACGCTCTGTCCACGATTGTCTTTGTAATGGGGGCTGAAAAAGGACTGGGCCTTGTTGAGCAGATTGGAAATGCGGAAGCTCTGGCCGTTACCGTTGATAAGAAGATATATACAACGAAGGGATTTGACAGGCGGTTGACGGTGACAAATGAGGAGTATGAGATAGTACCATGAGAATTCCATTGAAAATCGGAGATGCTTTTGTATATGGTTTTGCCGTTGTTTTGGTGATAATCAGCTTTGCAGGCATGTATCTGATGGGGGCGAAAAGTGACAGACGACATGTGGTGATTGAAATGGACAAGAGGGAGATATATTCCATTGAGATTCATGAGGGAATGGAGCCGGTTGAACTCCGTGTCGATGCCGGGGATGGACGTTATAATGAAGTGGTTGTAATGAACGGAGAGGTTAGGATAGAGGAGGCCAACTGTCCCGACCAGCTGTGTGTAAAATCGGGAGCTATCCGTTCTTCTGGGCAAACCATCGTGTGCCTGCCTCATAAGCTTGTTGTCAGGATAACCGGTGCCGGCGGTGAGCCGTCAGATGTTGATGACATTGCGCATTAGGGAGATATATGGTATGAGCAGAATTAGGGGCATGGTCATGCTTGGATTGATTATTTCCCAGGCTTTGGTCCTTCATATACTGGAAGGTTTTTTACCCGTGCTGGCCCCCGGTATGAAGCTGGGGCTGGCAAACATAATGACCCTGGTGACGCTGGTGTTTTTTGGATTTAAAGAAGCTTTGATTGTTGTCGGTATCCGCGCCATATTGGGTTCCTTGCTTGCCGGCGGCGTTACCGCCATTTTCTATAGCCTTGCCGGCGGGATATTAAGCTGCCTGGTGATGGGAGGGTTATACTATAAATGCCGTCAATATTTCAGCATAATGGGTATTAGCACTGCCGGGGCGATATTTCATAATATCGGACAGCTTTCGGTGGCCTCATGGATGTTCGGCAGTATAGGCATACTGTTTTCCTACCTGCCCCTTCTGACGGTTACGGCTTTGGGCACGGGTTTTTTTGTTGGTCTGGCTTCCAATTATATAATAAAATACCTGCAGCACAGATGGTTTCTATGAGAAAGGGGATAATCAGTTGTTCAAGAATGGCCAAAAAAAGCAAGTTAATGTAAAGTATAGCGATGTCATTGGAGAAGACATTGGCAAAGTAGAGCGGTGTATCAAGGAAAATCTGGTTTCAAAGCAAAAAATACTTGAGTCAGTCCTGAAGGAGCTGATGGAAGCTGGTGGGAAACGGCTGCGTCCCGCTTTGGTGCTATTGTCCGGGAAATTCGGCAAGTACGAGGAGAAAAAGCTAATCCCCTTGGCAGCTGCCATTGAAATTCTCCATACAGCCACACTGGTTCATGATGACGTAATTGATGAGGCAAAAATAAGGAGAGGAATACCAACCGTGCAGACCCGATGGGGCAAGGATGTGGCCGTATTTACCGGAGATTTTCTTTTTACAAAGGCTTTTATGCTTCTTAGCAGCAGCACCACTTTTGAGAACCTGCAGAACTTGTCAAAAGTGGTTAAGGCCATCTGTGAAGGGGAGATCGAGCAATATCAATCCAGGTATGACAAGAATGTAACGGTCAGGCAATATTTGAAGAGGATTGGCCGGAAGACGGCACTGCTTTTTGCTTTAAGCTGCTATATAGGAGCTCATGAGAGCGGCTGTGCCCGCGACATTATTCGTTTATTGGGGAAATTCGGCTTTAATTTTGGCATGGCTTTTCAGATTACCGATGATTTGCTGGATTTTACGGGGGATTCGGCAAAGACGGGCAAACCCGTGGGCAGAGATTTTGTTCAAGGGGTATATACCCTGCCTTTGATTTACACCTTGAATTCGCCTCTTTATCGGGATGAAATTGGAGTTCTGTTGGACAAACATCAATATGATCGGCAGGATGTGGATCGGGTAGTGGAGCTGGTACATCTAAGCGGTGGCATCGATTACAGCAGAAATTTGGCATCAAAATATTTGAAGCGTGCATATGACTGTATACATATGCTCCCGCCAATTCCGGCCAGGATGGCGTTGAATGATCTTATGAAAGGACTTATAGAGCGTAATCATTGATGATACCTTGGATGATACCGTGTCCGTTCTTGTATCCAATTTGCACGATTATATGACGGAGATATTGCAAATACAGATTGTTGGTGCTAAAATAGCTAGAAAGTACAATAAGAGCAAGGGGTTTTTGAAAGGAGCTTTGGTGATGGGAAACAGACAACAGGAATACGTTAGTCATATTACCCCACGGGAAGAGGATTTTTCTCAGTGGTATACAGATGTTATTCTGAAGGCGGATCTGGTAGATTATGCTCCGGTAAAGGGTTGTATGGTGATAAAGCCCTACGGATACGGCATATGGGAGAATATACAAAGCGAGCTGGATGCCCGCTTTAAGGCAACGGGTCATAAAAATGCCTATTTTCCCCTGTTTATACCCGAAAGTCTGCTGCGAAAGGAAGCAGAGCATGTGGAAGGATTTGCGCCCGAGGTTGCCTGGGTGACCCGGGGCGGCAGCGAGGAGCTGGCCGAGCCTTTGGTTGTCAGGCCTACTTCGGAGACCATAATATGCGCCATGTATGCTAAGTGGATTCAATCATACAGGGATCTGCCGGTGCTGTACAATCAATGGTGCAATGTGGTACGTTGGGAAAAATCTACCAGACCTTTCTTAAGAACTTCAGAATTCCTTTGGCAGGAAGGGCATACCGTTCACGCTACCGAGGAAGAGGCAGAGGAAGAGACGTTAAAAATGCTGAATGTATACAGGGAATTTGCTGAGAACGTTCTTGCCATTCCTGTGGTTACCGGGCAGAAATCCCAGAAGGAGAAGTTCGCCGGTGCCCTCAGAACCTACACCATGGAGGCCATGATGCAGGACGGCAAAGCACTTCAGGCCGGAACTTCTCATAATTTAGGTCAGCATTTTGCCAAGGTGTTTGATATTCAATTCCTGGACAGGGACGGGCAGTTAAAATATGCATGGCAGACTTCCTGGGGCGTGTCCACCCGATTGATAGGAGCCATTATAATGGTTCACGGTGACGAGCGCGGACTGGTGCTGCCGCCCAAAGTTGCACCTATACAGGTAATTATAGTGCCTATTGCCCTTCACAAGGAAGGGGTTCTTGATAAAGCTCAGGAGATATATAAGCAAGTTGCCGCTGCCGGTATACGGGTGGGACTGGACGATCGAGATACCCAAAGCCCGGGATGGAAGTTTAATGAATGGGAGCTTAAGGGTGTCCCCCTGCGTCTGGAAATAGGTCCCAAGGACATTGAAAAGAACCAGGTGGTGTTGGTGCGCAGGGACAGCTTTGAGAAAATATTTGTTCCCATGGATAACGTTGTGCAGGCTATTCAGGATCTTTTGGTTGATGTCCATAATGGCGTGTATAAGAAGGCTTTGAAAATGCGTGAAAGTTACACCAGCATTGCACGAGATCTCGATGAGTTTAAGGCGATTATGAAGGAAAAGGAAGGCTTTGTCAAAGCCATGTGGTGCGGGGAAAGGGAATGTGAGGATAACATAAAGGCTGAAACAGGAGCCACTACGCGCTGCATCCCATTCGAACAGGAACACTTGGCTGACCACTGTATTTACTGCGGACAGCCCGCAAAACATATGGTGTACTTTGCCAAGGCATATTGAGAACATTCTGGCTTGCTGGTTGAGCCATTGGGCTTATCAATTCTTTCTTAAATATGTTGGTTGTAATACTGGTTTAAAAAAACAGGGCTAATATGGAAAAAGTTAAACTAAAGCGATTTTTCGCTTTAGTTTTTTATTGGGCGTCCGGCATGGGCGATAGCTTGGCGGTGGAGCATGCTAATACAGCTGCAAATTCTGAAGTTGCAGATATGATTGATTTTATATATAAAATAGATGGTTGAAAAGACAGGTAATTTGTTTTTTGAACTGAGGGAATGATTTCTTTTACAAATGCACTTTACAAATCATTTTGTTTCGGTTATAATATGTCTTGCTGAGTGCATGGGGCTGTAACTCAGTGGGAGAGTGCAACACTGGCAGTGTTGAAGTCAGGGGTTCGAATCCCCTCAGCTCCACCAGCAAAGGCCGCAATCGTATTGACTTCGATTGCGGCCTCTTTTATTATACAACATAAGATCGGATTAAGCACTTTTGTTCATCCGGGCTTTTTTTAATATAACGGCGTACCACAGCTGACGGATAAGCAAAATATTATTTAGCCGACAAAAAGTCTAAATTAAAAAGGATTTTTGTGTGCAATATAGAATTATAAAATAGTTTCTTATTTGTGAAATGTTATTACTGAACCAAGTTTACTTGGTGCAAAGAAGGGAGATGAACATGAAACAGTACCTGCAAAGACTGAAGGAGATTAAGAAGAATAAAGCTCTCGGTTATTGGGGAAACAGGGTTTTATCCCAGCTTGAATATGCACTGGCCTTGTCCGAAGTAAAGAATGATCAATATGATGAACTGATTGAGATGGTTGCCCAATTTATATGGGACGAAGTTGAACGCGAGGGGGTAATAACCCAAACCACATGTAAAAAGGCGGAAAGTATGCTGGCCCCTCTGTCAGAAGAGGCAAAAAAATTTAATGTAATCTGTGCCGCCCATGCTCATATCGACATGAACTGGATGTGGAGCTGGGATGAGACGGTCATGGTTGCGTTGGACACTTTCAGAACCATACTTGATTTGATGGATGAGTATCCAGGCTTTACATTTTCTCAATCCCAGGCATCGGTATATAAAATCCTGGAAGATTACGCGCCCGAAATGCTGGAACAGGTAAAGAAGAGGGTTAAGGAAGGGCGATGGGAGGTTACTGCTTCTACCTGGGTTGAAGCAGATAAGAATATGCCCAACGGTGAAAGCATGGCCAGGCATATATTGTATACCAAAAGATACCTGTCCAGACTGCTGGACATAGACCCCGAGGTTTTGAATCTGGACTATGAACCCGATACCTTTGGGCATAGCCAGAACGTGCCCGAAATCCTGTACAGAGGAGGAATAAAGTATTATTACCATTGCAGAGGCTTTGAAGGACCCTATTTGTATAGATGGCTTGCTCCATCGGGAAATTCCATAATAGTCTATCGGGAGCCGTTCTGGTACAATGCTGAAATATGGCCGGATATGGTATTGTTTGTACCAAAGTTCTGTACCCAGCACAAGCTGGATACAATGCTGAAGGTATACGGAGTGGGTGACCACGGCGGCGGACCTACCCGCAGGGATTTGGAAAGGATAATTGACATGAATTCCTGGCCGGTATTCCCGAGTATTCGCTTTGGAACATTTGCAGAGTTTTACAGGCAGTTGGATAAGATTAGCCATGAATTGCCCGAAGTTAAAGGAGAGCGCAATTTCATATTTACCGGCTGCTATACAAGTCAATCCAGGATTAAGATGGCCAACCGCGTAGGCGAAGCCGTTTTAAACGAGGCCGAACTGTTTAACACCTTTTCAAATCTCTGTACCAACTACGGTTATGATGGACGAGCCTTTGAAAAAGCATGGCGCAACGTGCTTTTCAACCAGTTCCATGACATTGTTCCCGGTTCATGCACCAGAGAGCCCAGGGAATATGCTATGGGGCTTTTCCAGGAATCCACGGCCATTGCCAACAGCAGGAAGAGCCTGTCGCTTCAGGCTATTGCTGCCCAGATAGATACCTCTGAATTGATCGTGCCCCAACAGAATGATAAGGACAGCGTGTCTGAAGGAGCAGGAGCTGGCTTTGGAGCAGAGAGGTTTAAGGTGACCCAGGCTGAGAGAGGCAAGGGCAAGACCCGCATATACCATGTTTTTAACCCTGCACCTGTGGAACGAAATGAAGCAGCTGAAATAGTGGTTTGGGATTGGCAGGGGAATACAGAAAACATTGTCTTCAAAGATGCCCAGGGGAACAGGATTGAACATCAGTTGCTGGACAGCGGCTTCAACCCATACTGGGGACATAACTATATGAGGGTGTTAATAAAAGCCAGGGTGCCGGCCTGCGGTTATGCCACATATGTAATGACGGAGGACGAGGAGATCAAGCTGCCTTTGCAGTTTCCCAGAGATCCGCGGGAAGAGGCCATCGACCGGTTTGTTCTTGAAAATGATTATGTAAAGGCTGTATTCAACACCAGGAATGCTGCAATTGTTTCGTTGACAGACAAGGCTACCGGGGAAGAATTTGTTAAGGATGGAACTCCTGCCGGTATTTTCAGGCTGATTGAAGAGGACCCAAGTAAGGGCATGACGGCTTGGGTTGTGGGACGGTATATGAATGTAACCGATTTGACTCGGGATATCAAGATCAAACGGGTAGAATATAAGGGAGATGCTATCAGGCAGTCAATAGTTTACGAATGTTGTTTCAGAAATTCAAGCTTAAAGGTTACCGTTTCGCTGGATTATGACAGTCCAAGGCTCCGTTACGATGTCGAGTGCGATTGGCACGAGATAGGCAAGCGTGATAAAACGGTACCCCAGCTCAGCTTCTACATGCCTCTTGGTTACGAGTGTTCGTCCTATAAATACGATGTCCCCTTCGGTACGATAGAGAGGGAAGAGATGGACAGGGATGTTCCGGCAAACAGCTGGGCTATGGGAATGAGAAAACAAGCCGGCGGAAAATCCATTATGCTCGTTACCGATACAAAATACGGCTTCCGGTGCGTGGATAATTCCATATCAATCACATTGATACGAAGCTCCTGTGATCCCGATCCGTATCCAGAGGTTGGTATCCATCGGTTTAGCTTTGCTCTGTGTCTGGTGGATGAAACCAGCAACAAGGAGCTTATCCAGCATGCATACAATTTCAATCATCCGTTTAGCGTTATTTCATCACGGCCACATGACGGCTGCCTGCCTGCTTCAGACAGCTTTATGGAGCTGAAGGAGGGGGATGTGATCATTTCAGCCGTTAAGATGGCCGAGGACCGGGGTGAGGCAAAGAGGGCGATGGTCATAAGGGCTTATGAAACCGAAGGCAGGGCTGCTAAAGCTGTAATCAAGCTTCCGGCAAAGCCCTCAGAGGCTTATTATGTTGACTTGAATGAATGCAGGGTGGAGAGCGGTTCCATTATTACAATAGACGATGACCTGGTATCCTTTGAGGTGCAACCCTACAGCGTTGCAAGTATATGCGTTGAATTTGATGATTAATAATATGAGAAACCTCGGTTGCCCTCTTGCAGCCGGGGTTTTATTCTATTCCTATGAAGAACGTTTTCCGGAAGATTAGGTAAAATAAATATTTATTTCAGAAAAGGAGAGGGTGATTATAATGTTTGAACATGCTAGATTTATTAAGGCAGATATACCCTTTGTGCCTGAATATCGGGATCGAAATCCTGCTCCTTTATTCCGGAGGAAGTTTGTATTGGGTTCATTTCAAAGTGCGAAATTGTATGTCTGTGCCTTAGGATTCGGATATTATTGGATTAATGGAGAAAAGGTCACTGAAGATATCCATACTGCGCCCACCAGCGATTATAATAAGACCCTTTGGTATAATGTTTACGATGTAACACATCTTCTAAAGACCGGTGAGAACGTGATTGCAATCGTGTGCGGAAACGGATGGTACAATGAAACTTTCAAAACACCGTGGAATCATAATAAAGCTCCCTGGAGGGATAATCCTAAGTTTATATTGACCCTGATAGTAGATGATGAGGTAGCGTTGGTCAGCGATTCTTCATGGAAGTGTACTGACAGATCTCCCATTCTGTTTAATCAATTGCGTAGCGGAGAATATTTTGATGCCCGTCTTTATGATAAGGATTGGAATACCCTTTCCTATGATGATAGTGATTGGTCCTATGCTATAATAGATTCGGCACCGCCTGGAGGTAAATTTCGCGAGTATCCCTGCCAGCCTGTGCGTGAGTGTGATGAATATAAGGCAAAAACGATGATAAAGACCGGGGAAAACAGGTATTTATTTGATATTGGCCAAAATATCTCGGGGTATGTAAGATTGAGAATTCGCCAAAAGTGGGGAGATGAAATAACCATACGCTATGCAGAACAGATCAATCCCGATTATACTCTCCAGCTGAATAATATGGACAGATTCTATCCGGAAAGTCCTTTTCAGACTGATAAGTTTATTTGTAACGGAGAAGAGTTTATCTGGTCACCATTGTTTACCTATCATGGTTTTAGGTACATTGAACTGACAGGGGTAACGGAACCTGATACAAACATGGTTTCGGGTATATTTGTTCATCTGGATGTACAAACCACCTCTTCATTTGAGTGTTCCAATACATATCTCAACCGTTTATTCAGAATGGGTCAGATGAGTACACTGTCCAATCTTCATTATATACCGACAGACTGTCCTACACGGGAAAAGTTGGGTTGGGCAAATGACGCTCAAGCATCCGCAGAGCAGATGATCATAAACTTTGATACCGTAAGATTTTTCAAAAAGTGGTTGGTTGATATTGAGGATTCAATGCGGGAAGATGGAGCTATACCGGGCATAATACCCACTTCAGGCTGGGGATATGAATGGGGTGCAGGTCCCGTATCCAGCGGGGTGTTATTTGAAATTCCCTATCTTATTTATTTGTATACGGGAGATGATGAGTGTTTGAAAGAGTACCTGCCCGCTTTCCTGAAACATCTGTCCTATATAAAAGGAAGGGCTGATGAAAGCGGCTTAATTGGCTATGGCCTTTGTGATTGGGCAGGTCCATGGGAACCCTTGGACGGCGCTCCAACTCCGGTTGAATTTACTGATACGGTTTTATATATTAAGTGTTTAAAGATTGCCATATTGGCAGCAGAAAGGGCAGGGAATCAGCAGGAAGCAATTAATCTGCGAAGAGAAAAGGAGAGAATTACCCGTATTTTCATGGATAAATATCTAAATGAGGATGGAACCTGCAAGGTTCATGAGCAGACAGCCGTTGCTATGCTTATCTACCACGGTATTTATGAATCATTGCAGCCATTGAAGGAGCAATTGAAAAAAACCGTTGAGGAACGTGATTTTCATCATAATTGTGGAATGGTTGGTCTGCGTCATTTGTATGATGCTTTGAATATCTGCGGACTGCAGGAATATGCGTATAGGATAATAACAGCAGCAGGTTATCCCTCCTATTCAACCTGGGTGGAGGGAGATGCTACTACCCTTTGGGAGACGTGGCAACCCGGGAACTCGAAAAATCATCATATGTATTCTCATTTTATGGCATGGATGATGAAGACTCTGGTTGGGATTAACCCCGTTTTAGAAGCTCCGGGTTTTGCTGAGGTTAATATCAGCCCGGTATTTATTGCGGATTTAGATTTCTGCCGGGGATATTGTGATACTGTTCGTGGAAGGATTGAAGTATCCTGGGAAAGGAATAATGACACAATCGCATTGACTATTAATATACCCGAGGGAGTAAAGGGATATTGGAGAAACAATGTGCTGCAAGCCGGCCAGCACAAGTTTGTTGTATATGAACAGGGCAATTGAGTTTCTTGGCGGTTGCCAGACGGTTTTTTCACAGACGTATTTCATATGAAAAGCTGGAAGGAGAGAAAGTTAATGGAGTTTAAACTGAAACCCGATTATGAAAAATCCCGAGCAAGATATGAGGCTTTCTGGCACAGAGAGATTATAGATCGACCACCTGTCAGCATTATACTACCGGTGGAGAATCCAGCACCAGTTCCTCATAAGGAGTATAACACTTATAGGGCAAAATGGCTGGATATAGAATTCAGAGCGGAAGCAACTGCTATTCAAATGGGGAATTACGAATATTATGCAGATGCTCTTCCGGTAGCCTGGCCTAATATGGGACCGGAAATTTACAGCGCATGGTGTGGTTGCGGGTACGAATTTGGTGAGACTACAACATGGAGCCAACCATGCATTAAGGATTGGGAAACGGATGCAGATAAAGCAGTTTTTAATCCGGAACACCCGTTGTTCAAAGCCACCGTGGATTTTACTCACCTGCTGCTGGAATATGGCAAGGGAAACTTTATTGTAGGATTGACGGATTTTCATCCCGGTGGCGATCATCTGGCAGCGCTGAGGGATCCCCAGCAGTTAGCCATAGATCTTATAGAGAACCCTGAAGCGGTTAAGATAAAGCTGGAGAGTTCCCAGGAAGAGTTTTTCCAGGTCTATGACATATTCTATAATATACTGAGGGAAAATGACATGCCCATTACGTCCTGGACCCCTCTTATTCACGACGGTCGTTACTATATACTATCCAATGATTTCTCCTGTATGATAAGTCCGGGTATGTTCAATGAATTCTTTCTCCCCGGAATAATAAATGAGTGCAAATTTTATGAGAGATCCATATATCATTTGGACGGCCCCGGCGCTCTAAAACACCTGGATGCCATACTGGAAATCCCGGAATTGGATGCGGTACAATGGATATGTGGTGCGGGCAATGAAGGATATGCTCGATGGATTCATGTTTATCAAAAGATACAGAAAGCCGGCAAGGGAATAGAGTTAAACATAACACTGGAAGAATTGCCCTTGGTTTTTGAGACATTAAAGCCTGAAGGTGTATGGTTCTCCCATATAGCAGGGATTAACGATAAAGAAACAGCGGACAGGGTTATTCGTCGTATAGAAGCCTGGGAGTAGTATGGCTAAGATATGAAAAGAATTATATATTAGCCATATATTAGCCAAAATATTAGCCATCACAAAGGGGCTGTTAACAAGCCCCTTTGTGATGGCTCAAAATGAAAACGTGTTTTCAAATGTTGACTTCACTAATTTTTGGCTCTATAATGATAATTGAACTGGTTCAATTTAGGGGGTGGGATATGGCTGTAACAATCCGTGATGTGGCTAAGCGGGCCAACGTATCATTAGGTACCGTATCCCGATATCTCAACGGATACACTTTGAGAGAGGAAAACCGGTTGAAGGTGGAAAGAGCCATTAAGGAGTTGGGATTTAAGCAGAATATAATTGCCAAGGGGCTTAAGAGCAACCGGTCCATGACTATCGGAGTAGTGATCGATGATTTTACAAACATCTTCTGCACATCTATTGTAACATCTATTGAAAAGACGGTCGAAAAGGAGAACTACAGCATCATACTGTGTGATTATGAAGGAGATACAGCTAAACTTGAGCAAAAGCTGAATTTTTTGAGAGATCGGTTTGTGGATGGTCTGGTCCTCTTTTCCAACAATGTTCATCTAAGTATTATGGACGAGTATATACAGAATGGAATTCCCGTAGTTATAGTAAATGAAGATATTCCAGGCTTTAATTCCGACAAGGTCCTGGTGGATAACGCAAGCGCCTCATTCAGAGCGGTTGAGCGGTTCATCCACGCCAACCATACAAAGATTGCCGTTATCAACGGTCCTTCTGACTCCTGGGTTAGCTGCCAAAGGTTTGAGGGCTACAAACAGGCATTGCGGGCTTATGATATTCCGATTGAATCCCGATGGATTAAATATGGGAATTTTACTACGGTAGGAGGATATCTGGCAACTAAAGAATTTTTTGAAAAATCCGATGTTCCCACCGCCCTGTATGTGACCAATTATTATATGACAATGGGGGCTGTTATGGCTATCCATGAATTGAACATTAAGGTACCCCAGGAATTGTCCATAATAGGTTTTGATTATTTCGAACTATCGGATGTTATAAAGCCTTCCCNNGACATTGATTGAACAGCCCACTTCAAAAATGGGAGAGATAGCCGGCAGTTTAATAATAAAAAGAATAAAAGGGGATTATTCGGATTATCCCCAAGTATGCAGGCTTCATACAAGAATGATCGTAAGGGATTCGGTAAGGGTTGTGTCTTGATTAAAGACAAGCCGGCTAAATCTGTAGCGTTTATGTGCATGAATGGACAGCCCATTATTTTGTCCAGGCAAAATATGAACCGGTTCAATTTTATATAATACATAGTGGAAAGGAAGATAGCATGGGTAAATTGCGGTTTAGACAGGTTCATTTGGATTTTCATACTTCCGAGAAGATTGTGGAGATAGGCCATGAATTTGATCCGCAGGAATTTGCCAATACATTAAAAGAAGCCGGAGTTGATTCCATCACCTGTTTCGCCAGATGTCATCATGGCATGATCTACTACGACACCAAATTCCCTGCCAGGCATCCAGGGCTTAAAAGAGATCTGTTGAGAGAACAAATCGAAGCCTGTCACGCTGTGGATATCCGCGTACCTATTTACATAACCGTGGGTTGGGATGAATACATGGCAGCAAGGCATCCCGAGTGGCTGGAGAGAATGGATGATGGAAAGCCTTACGGAGCAGGTCCTCTTGAAGCGGGCTGGAAGCACCTGTGCTTTAATACCCCCTATATTGATTATGTGGAAGAACAGACTATTGAGGTTTTGGAGAAGTTTGGGGATGAAGTGGACGGCTTATTCTTCGATATAATATCCCAGCGTCCCTGCTGTTGTACATACTGTATTGAGAGCATGGATAAGGCGGGATTAAACCCAGAAAATATCGAAGATCGGGAGAAATTTGCCAAACAGGTTCTGGATAGCTTTAAGCGAAGGATGACCGCTACCGTGCGTAAATATAATAAAAACTGCACCATTTTCTATAATGCCGGACATGTGGACACATCCATAAGGGATACGCTGGACACATACACCCATTTGGAGCTGGAATCCCTTCCCAGTGGAGGATGGGGATACGAGCACTTTCCCATTACTGTAAGATATGCCAGGAATTTAGGATGCGAGTATATGGGTATGACCGGTAAGTTCCATAAATCGTGGGCAGATTTTGGCGGCTTTAAGAACCAGCCGGCGCTGGAATATGAGTGTTTCATGGCTTTGGCCAACGGTGCGAAATGCTCTATCGGAGATCAGCTTCATCCCAGTGGGGCTATAAATAAGGCTACATATAAGCTTATCGGCAGCGTATACAATCAGGTTAAGGAAAAAGAACCCTGGTGTGATGATGTTGTTGCGGTAACCGAAATAGGGGTGCTTATGACGAAAGCATTTGAGGGAGCCCACATAAGGCTTCACCCGTCCTTAAGAGGCATTTACAGAATGCTGGAAGAAGCTCACTATCAGTTTGATTTTATCGATGAGCATATGGATTTTGGCCGCTACAGGGTCATTGTTCTCCCCGATCTGGTTGTTTTGAACGATACATTAAAGGAGAAGCTGGAAAACTATGTGGAAAATGGAGGCAAGCTGTTGCTGTCGTACAAATCAGGCATGGATGAAGCTCTGCAGCAATTTGTGTTGACGGGTATAGGAGCGGAACTTGTGGGAGATGCCGGGTATTCACCTGATTATGTGGTGGCGGGCGAGGATATAAATAAGGGTCTGCTGGATACCGAGTATGTCATGTATGACAGAGGGTTATGGGTAAAACCACTGGAAGGAACCAGGGTACTGGCTTCAATCTGGAATCCCTACTTCAACAGGAGCTATAAGCATTTTTGTTCTCACAGGCAAACCCCGGTTGAGAAGGAGAGCGGATATCCGGCGGTTGTACAAAACGGCTCCATAATATATTTTGCTCATCCAATATTTTCTATGTATCACCGGCATGGTGCCAGGGTCTATAAACAGCTGGTTATAAATGCCTTGAAATTGCTGTTGCCCGAGAAGCTGGTTGAAACAAATGCGCCCACCACCGCTCACATGAGCCTGAATTTCCAACAAGAGCACAAGCGTCATGTCCTTCATATTCTTCATTATATACCCGAGAGGCGATTTGAAGAGATAGACATAATAGAGGATGTCATTCCGTTATATAATGTAGAAGTTGCGGTCAAGCTGCCTTCAAAACCCGAAAAGGTATACTGCGCTCCCGGCGACAGGTCCTTGGACTTTGAGTACAACGATGGATATGCAAAAGTGGTAGTTCCGGTGGTTAAAGGCCACGAGATGGTGGTATTTGAGTAGGACATAAAGTTATAAATAAAACTAAAGGATAACTCCCGGTATTAGGCTGATGGCTATTTAATAGGAAAAACAGACTGGGTAACAATTTTGTTTCTCTGGATCATTCTACCATTTCAGGTAGAAGTGATTTGATAAATAGAATAAAAAACATAAGGAGGCGATATTATGGCCAATGTTGAGGGAATGAAAGTAATTCCGCCGCATAACAGGTATCGGGGGGGAATGCCCAAGATTGGGATCCGGCCGGTTATTGACGGCAGGCGGAGAGGTGTCAGGGAATCCTTGGAAGAGCAGACTATGAACATGGCCAAATCGGTTGCAAAATTCCTGGAGGAAAATGTGAAACACTACAACGGGTTGCCGGTAGAATGTGTGATTGCTGACACCTGTATAGGCGGAGTGGCTGAAGCTGCCCAGGCTGCCGAAAAATTTGCCCGTGAAGGGGTAGGCGTGTCCATCTCAGTAACTCCCTGTTGGTGCTATGGATCCGAAACCATGGATATGGATCCGCTGATTCCTAAGGCAATATGGGGTTTCAACGGGACCGAACGCCCGGGTGCCGTATATCTAGCCGCTGTTTTAGCTGCTCATAGTCAAAAGGGTTTGCCGGCCTTTGGCATATATGGGAGAGATGTCCAGGATGCCAGTGATACAACTATTCCTGACGATGTAAAGGAGAAGCTCCTTAAGTTCACCAAGGCGGCGCTGGCTGTAGCAAATATGAAGGGCAAATCCTACCTTTCCATGGGCGGAGTTTCCATGGGGATTGCCGGTTCAATGGTCAATCCTGACTTCTTTGAGGACTATTTGGGGATGCGGGTGGAATACATAGATCAAAGCGAATTTATACGGCGTATCGAGGAAGAAATTTATGACAAAGAGGAATTTGAAAGGGCTTTGAAATGGGTAAAGGCTAATTGTAAAGAGGGACCGGATAACAATCCGCCGGAGCTTCAGGTTTCCCGGGAGAAAAAGGATAAGGACTGGGAAATGGTTGTCAAGATGGCCATCATTGCCAAGGATCTCATGGCTGGAAATCCAAAACTGGCCGAAATGGGCTTTGAGGAGGAAGCTCTGGGTCGAAATGCTATTGCAGCTGGATTCCAGGGGCAGAGACAGTGGACCGATCACTTCCCCAACGGAGATTTTATGGAGACCATTCTGAACTCGTCTTTTGACTGGAATGGAATAAGACAGCCGTACATTCTTGCAACCGAGAATGATTCATTAAACGGCGTAGCCATGCTGTTTGGCCATCTGTTAACAGGTACTGCCCAGGTTTTTGCTGATGTTAGGACCTACTGGAGCCCTGAAGCCGTAAAGCGGGTTACCGGTAAGGAATTGACCGGTTTGGCGGCTAACGGTATTATTCATCTTATCAACTCTGGTTCGGCAGCCCTGGATGGTACCGGACAGCAGACCAAGGATGGTAAGCCGGTCATAAAACCCTTCTGGGAAGTGACGCCTGAAGAAGCTGCCAAGTGTCTGGATGCAACTCTGTTTAGATATGCCAACTTAGGATACTTCCGGGGCGGTGGTTATTCAACCGACTTTGCCAGCAAGGGTGGAATGCCGGTTACCCTGTCAAGGATAAACCTGATAAAAGGTCTGGGACCGGTGCTTCAGTTGGCTGAAGGCTACACTGTGGAACTGCCGGAGGATATGCACGATGCACTGGATCTTCGTACTGATCCCACATGGCCGACCACATGGTTTGTTCCCATATTGACAGGCAAGGGTGCCTTTAAGGATGTTTATTCCGTAATGAACAACTGGGGGGCCAACCATGGTGCCATATGCTACGGACATATCGGGGCTGAGCTGATCACCCTAGCATCCATCCTGAGGATTCCAGTGTGCATGCATAATGTTTCTGAGGACAGAATATTCAGACCCAGCGCCTGGAATGCTTTCGGAACAAATGATTTGGAAGGTGCTGACTACAGGGCATGCGCCAACTTTGGGCCTCTGTACGGCAGGAAATAAAAAATAAGTGCACCATCTGATATAAAACCGCTGACATAATTAAGACATACTGACAGGCGGCCAGTGGGCTTATACGGCTTGGCCGCCTTTGTTTTTGTTTACCTTCTGCCTTCCTGCTGGCGTAGTTTTATGACTGCACGAGTGTATTTTGTTAATTGGTAGATTATAATTAAATACTATTGCATAATATAATGGAAGTCCTCTTACGGAAAGTTTAGAACCTGTTAATAAAGCAGAAGAAAGTCGGAGTCAGTTCCATGCGATGCAAGTTTTGATAATGGGGCGGGACAAGTTTACATATTTTTGCTCTGGAGCTCCAATAATTAGAGCTATATTCTTAAAATTCCATAGTATCCCCTACAATATCGACCTACGCGTGAATTGCAAAGCGTCATTTGAATAAATTGTCAATTTGATCTAAAATAGTATTGATTTGAGTTATCGGCATGAGAGTGAGGTGAAAGCCGTGAAGGTACTGTTTTTGTCCGTGACGGCAGGCCATGGACACAACCAGGCTGCCAAGGCAGGTATGGAATGTTTAAGGGCCAGAAACATTGACTGCGTGATGCTGGACACCTTTGAGTATATAAATCCTGTTTTAAGCGAATCCATCGCTCGCGCATACCTTATTTCCACGAAATTTACCCCTGCCGTTTACGGGAAACTATATCGATTGGGTGAAAAGCTTGAAAAGAGCGATGATAAGCTTTATATAGGGAAGATAATCAATTCCCTTCTGTCCAGAAAGCTGATCGTCTTTCTCAATGAATACGATCCGGATGTTATCGTTTGCACACATATCTTTTCAGCACAGATTATAAGCCATCTTAAGGAAAAAGGCCTGCCGTGCAAAACTATCGGCATAATAACGGATTTCACCATTCATCCTTTTTGGGAAGATACCGACCTGGATTACTATGTTACCGCCAGCAGCCTTTTAAATCTGCAGGCGAAAAAAAAGGGAATTTCTCTGGAGAAGATCAAACCCATCGGTATCCCCATCCTACCCAAGTTTGTAAAGAAAATGGAAAAAACGGAAGCGAGAAGAGTATTGGGCATTGACGATAAGACCACGATTCTGATTATGAGCGGCAGCATGGGGTACGGCAGCGTTGATGAGGTTATCAGAAAGCTTGATGACATGGATATGGATTTTCAGATCGTTTCCGTATGCGGTAATAATGCAGGTTTGAAAAAGAAGATTGATTTGCTGAATGTTAAAAAGAAAATTTTTAATTACGGTTTTGCCGACAACGTTGATGTTATGATGGATGCCTCTGACTGCATACTTACTAAGCCGGGAGGGCTCACTGTGTCCGAAACTCTGGCTAAATGCATTCCCATGATCCTGATAAATCCCATTCCCGGACAGGAGGACAGAAATACGGAGTTTTTGCTCAATAACGGACTTGCTATTAAGACCAGCGGAACATTTCCGGTTGATGAAGCGGTTTATCATTTATTCAACAATGATGTAAGAAGAAAGCACATGATTGAGATGATGCAAGTGGTGGGCAAACCAAATGCAGCATATGAACTGGCTGATCTCATCATACAGCAAGGGGAAAGGGGGGTATAAAACCCCCTTTTTGATGATCTTGTGGTTTTGTCATCCTCTGTGGATTGTGTGCCTTGTGATATTTATCAGAATGCCATAAATTAGCTCAGCGCTTTTTTAATGAGATCCATTCTGGATAATATTCGCTGAAGCAGGTAGTCCACCAGGGTAATGGCTGTCATGGCCTCTACCACAACAACAGCCCGGGGGACTATTACGGGATCGTGCCTGCCCTTTAAACTAAGCTCTATGTTTTGCATATTGCGGTTTACGGTTTTTTGCGGTATTCGGACAGAAGGGGTGGGTTTAAATGCAGCCCTGAATACGATGGGAAAGCCCTCGCTTATTCCTCCTGTGATGCCGCCGGAATTGTTGGTTTCTTTATAAAGCCCTTTATCCTGGCTATAGATCAATGGGTCGTTGTTTTGTGAACCGGTGGTATAGGCGGCTTCAAAGCCTTTGCCGAACTCAATTCCCTTGACGGCGCCGATGGAAAGTATGGCCTTGCCTAACACAGCATCCAGCTTTTCAAAAACCGGTTCTCCTACCCCGCCTGGCAGTCCTTGTATTATGCATTCAACGACACCACCGGCAGAATCTCCCTTTTCCTTCAGCTGCTGAATATATTCTGCAGCTCTGCCAGCCGCTTCCTTGTCGGGCATAGCCAGGGGATTTCGATATATTTCGCTGCTGTCATAGCGCTCGGGGTCGATCTTTATATGGCCTATGGACAGAGTATAGGCAAGAATTTGCACGCCAAGCTGGGACAGTATTTTTTTTGCTATGGCGCCGGCAGCCACCCGGGCGACCGTTTCTCTGCCCGATGCCCGTCCTCCCCCCCTGTAATCTCGTATGCCGTATTTTTGATGATATGTGTAGTCGGCGTGCCCGGGACGGAAGACATCGGCTATCTGGGAATAGTCTTTTGAACGCTGATCATGGTTGAAAATCACAAGGGATATAGGCGTGCCGGTGGTTATGCCTTCAAAAACACCGGAAAGTATGTTTACCCGATCTTCTTCCTTGCGCGGTGTAGAATAGGGAGATTGTCCCGGCTTGCGCCTGTCAAGCTCTTTTTGTATATCCTCTTCGCATAAGGGAATCCCGGCAGGACATCCGTCTACCACAACACCCAGCGCTTTACCGTGGGATTCCCCCCATGTAGTAACCGAAAAAATCTTTCCGATGGTTGAACCGGACATGAGAAACCTCCTGATACTAAGCTTAATTGAATTGTATCATATTGAACTGTCCCTGAGAAGCATTTGTTTTCTTCTGATGACATTGTAAGTGGCTATGATTTGTAGTATTATATTTTAAGATTGACAGCCGGTTTTTGAAAGGAATGAGAATGGTGATAGTCGGCACCGGCATTGATATTATCGAGGTCAGACGGATACAGAAGGCGTGTGGCAATCCAAGATTCCCTAAAAAAGTTTTTACCGATAGAGAATGGGAATATATTGAGAGTCGGGGCAGAAATATGCAGACGGTGGCGGGAAGCTTTGCCGCCAAAGAAGCGGTTGTCAAAGCGTTGGGTACGGGCTTTGGCAGCGTTGGCTGGAAGGACGTTGAGATATTGCGAGAGGATGGGGGAAAACCCTACGTACGACTTTCCGGCAGGGCATTAGCTCAAATGTCAAAAATGGGGGGAAAGAGGGTATGGGTATCAATATCCCATATCAGAGAGTTTGCTATTGCCCAGGCAATTATTGAAGACTAGAATAGTTTTGCGATGTCAGGTGATTGTCCGGAGTTCACGGGAGATTCAGTGGTGTCAAGGAGGTCTTTTTTATGTATGTGGTTACTCCCAAACAAATGAGGAGGATTGACCAAAGGGCCATTGAAGAGTTTGGCATACCCGGGATTGTGCTTATGGAAAATGCCGCCCTCAGGGTTGTTGAGACAATTTACAGACTATATTCGCTTAGCCAGCGGGATCGGGTTGTTATACTAGCTGGAAGCGGGAATAACGGCGGAGATGGTCTCGCTGTTGCCCGGCATTTATTTTTCGACGGTGTGCGAGTGGAGATTATTTTACTTGCACGGCCGGAGCGAATAGCCGGTGATGCAAGGGTAAATCTGGATATTGCAAGAAGGGTTGGAATACCCGTGCATTGTGTAATAGGTGACGACGATATCCCGCTGGCCGAACAACGCCTCAGTCAGGCAACTCTCATTATTGATGCTATTTTTGGCACTGGCCTTTCAAAGCCGGTAGAGGGCATATTTGCTAGGGTCATTGAACTTGTAAACAGGACTGAAGTACCGGTTATCGCTGTGGATATCCCGTCGGGAATCAACGGGGAAGACGGACATGTCATGGGAGTGGCTATCAGAGCAGATGATACCGTAACATTCGGTTATCCTAAAAGGGGGCATCTGTTGTATCCCGGCAGGGAGTATACCGGAGGTCTGCATGTGGTTAAAATAGGTTTGCCTTCCGATAGCGCCGAAGCCATAGGAACAGAAGGCTTTACCTTAGATAGGGAAGAGGCGGCAGCCAGGATAAAAGGGCGCTCCAGGATTGGTCATAAGGGCGAATTTGGGAAAGTTGCCGTGGTTGCCGGATCCGCCGGAATGACGGGAGCGGCGGCTCTGACCGCCGAAGCTGCTCTAAGGAGCGGAGCAGGGCTTGTTACTTTGGGAATTCCTGCTAGCCTAAACTGTATTTTGGAAAACAAGCTTACGGAAGTTATGACCAGGCCTTTGCCGGATAACGGAACGGGTTATCTTCATGAGAATTGTTTGGATGAAATATTGGCCATGGTGGAAAATATGGATGTACTGGCTATAGGGCCCGGACTCGGGAGAAAAAAAACAATTTCAGAAATTTTAAGGAATATTTTTGGCAGGATCAATATATCCATAGTATTAGATGCTGATGGATTAAATGGCATATCCGGGAATATAGATCTCCTGAGCCAGCACACTAAACCGGTGGTGATAACGCCCCATGTCGGAGAAATGGCCAGATTAACCGGTTTGACCATTGCTGAGATATTGGATTCTCCCGTACGGGTTTCCCAAGAATTTTCGCGGGAACATGGTGTAATAGTGCTGTTGAAAGGTGCAACCACGGTGGTGTGCGAACCGGGAGGGAGGATATACTTTAACACTACCGGAAATTCCGGGATGGCCACAGCGGGCAGTGGCGATGTTTTAACCGGCATAATATCCGGTTTGATAGCTCAGGGATACCATGCTTACGATGCTGCAGTGTTGGGAGCTTTTCTCCACGGCCATGCCGGAAATCTGGCAGCAGCCTTGCGTGGTGAAGCCGGTATGACGGCCGGTGATATTCTGGCTTCCCTTCCGACCGCTCTGAAGGAATTATATGAGCTGGCTGAAAAACATTTGTAAATTCTTTCTGTTTAATATATAATATTTTTAAGTTTGTGTTAACAAAGTATGACAAAGCAAATATTTTAGAGCAGGTCCGGCATGTATAGGGTATAAGTATTATGGATAAATGGGAGGTGCCATCGTGGCCGAATTAAAAAAGATTTTAGTAAGTTTACCTGATAGTCTATTACGTGAAGTTGATGAGATCGTGGCCATGGAAAAAAGAAATCGAAGTGAGTTTATTCGCGAGGCCATGAAACTTTATATCAGGGAAAGGCATAGAATAGAAATAAGGGAGAAGATGAAAAAGGGCTACGAGGAAATGGCAAAAATAAATATTGAATTAGCCAAGATTGGCTTTGAGTCTACCAATGAGGCATTGGTAGTTTATGAGGCTATCTTGTCGGAGAGTGAATGATTGCGATGGTAAGAAGAGGAGAAATTTATTATGCTGATTTGAGCCCGGTGGTAGGTTCTGAGCAGGGAGGAGTAAGGCCGGTATTGATAGTGCAGAACGATATCGGAAACAAATACAGTCCTACGGTAATTGTGGCGGCAATTACCTCCCAGATAAACAAGGCCAAGCTTCCCACCCATATAGAGATAAGCGCGGCTGAGTACGGTCTGCCAAAAGATTCGGTAATATTGCTGGAGCAGATAAGGACAATTGATAAAAAAAGGTTGAAGGAGAAAATTGGATATCTCTCGCCTGAAATAATGGAAAAGGTGAACGAGGCATTGCAAATAAGTTTTGGGCTTATTGATTTATGAGGCTGTAAAAGGCAAAAGACACAGCCTTTTTTATTTTCTTTTGATTTAGGAACGGTTTTTTATGATATAATAATACTCAGATAAAGCAGGATAAGAAGGAGCGCTTCATGAAGAAGTGGGAGATACTAAAGGACTATCTGTTTTTGCTTACAGGTACTTTTTTGACAGCTTTGGCGTTTAATTTTTTTCTTATACCCCATAGGATTGCTCCGGGAGGATTCAGCGGCATAGCCACGGTAGTATATCACCTATTCCATATTCCAGTTGGCATTACCATACTGCTGTTGAATATTCCTGTATTTATAATAGGAGTAAAGGAAATAGGTGGAGATTTTGGGATAAAGACCATTATATCCACCATATTGCTGTCAGCCTTTATCGATTTTGTTAAGGTTCCTTCGATTACAGAAGATTCCATCCTGGCATCTATTTACGGCGGCGTGCTTATGGGACTGGGGCTGGGGCTGGTGTTCAGGGGCAATGCCACTACGGGAGGAACCGATTTATTGGCCAAGATCATTCATAAATTCTGCCCATTTATTGGGGTAGGTTGGATTCTGTTTACCGTTGATTTTTTGGTGGTGCTTACTGCTGCCATTGTTTTCGGGTCGAGCCAGGCCTTATATGCCCTGGTATCTCTGTACCTGAGTGCCCGAATTATGGATCTTGTGCTGGAGGGTATAAATGCCGCCAAAGCCTTTGTTGTTATATCGGATAATGCTGAAGAAATCAGTCGCCGAATTATTTCTGAGCTGGAGAGAGGAGTCACATTCATTGATGGACAAGGGGCTTATACCCGCCAGAAGAAGAATATAATACTGTGCGTTGTAAACAGAATGCAGGTGACCAGGCTAAAGACCATTATCAATGAAGTGGATCCTATGGCCTTCGTTTTGGTCACCGATGTCAGGGAGGTTATGGGAGAAGGTTTTTCATCAATATAGCTTGTTTGCTTTTAAAAAGGGGTTGCTAAATGGGTAATAATAAGTTAAATATAATGATATGCGTGACCAGACAAAAAACTTGCGAACGCCTGATTAAGGTGGGTAGAGATATTGCAGGAGATGGTGATGCCAGATTATACGCAGTTCATGTTGCAAAGAAAGGTGTGAATTTTCTGGGCAATCCGGATGAAGGAGAGGCTTTGGATTACCTGTTTCAGGTATCCAAGGAGGCGGGAGCCGAGATGACAGTGTTGCGTTCAGAACATGTAGTGGATACTCTTGTGGAGTTTGCTAGGAAAAGTAATATTTCCATAATAGTGCTTGGAGAATCAGCCCAAAATACTAACAGAGAAGAAAGTATAATAGATGAGCTGAAAAGAAATTTGCCGGATTTGGAATTTAGAATTGTACCTCAGGCTTAACATTCTTTTCAGCGTTTATATTTTTCTATTAGCTGCATAACCCATAATCTGTGGGGGCTTTCCACGATAACCATGGGCTCGCTTTCGTGACCTTCTGTCTCGGGGAACAGCAATATTTTGGGGCCCAGCCTGGACTGGTTTTCCCAAACATGGGCGTGGAACAGGACGTAATCTGTATAACCCTCTTTGTAGACTATTATGGTTATTTCCCCCCAGGTTTTCGGCAATATGTTTTGGTAGTGCATGTCTATATTGATAGGCACCCGGATAATTGGTGTGAAACCTTCTGAATTGGTAACGAACTTTTTATCGATTTCAGGGATTACTACCTTGGCCTCTTTAATAGGCCTTTCGCTGAATCCATCAACTACCTGGGGCTGGATATATCCGTAATGTACCGAATGTTTTGAATTTATTTGGGAGAATGTTTCGATTTGATGGGGGGTGTATTCGCCGTGTGGAATATAACCGCTTTTGATTAGAATGATGATAACCCCCGTCATAATAAGGATGGTTATTAGTGATTTGTACCGGCATTGCATCATTATCACCTCAATTATTATTGTATTCTTTGTTGAACAAATAATAGCACGGATATTTAAACTATTTGCTAACATAACGGCATTTTCGCAAACGCGTTTTTCGGGGAAATTGTATTGGACATTATGCCAAGACTATCCTATAATATTTAATATATGAAACAGGTAATTTTTGCAGCTTACAACTCTTTCAATATGGCAAGCAGTTAAGTTATGGGATGAAGGAATGCGTATAGTATAGTCTGCCGGATAGTGTCAGCGGTTCGGCAGGTAATATACAAACAGGATACCTGCTTTTTGAGTACAGGTATTCAACAATATTGAGGCGTACAGTTTGGGGGGTTGGATATGGACGGCATTACCGCTAAAGTCAAAATATTGGTCATTATAATGGCATGTGTGATGTTTTCAATCTTTGTATCGGGGTGTTATCTTTTTCCTGAGGAGGAAAAGGTGTTGGCACCTCCTTTAATAGAACCGCCTGAAATCACTTACAACGTGACTGAGGTAAAGCGGGGGACCATTGAAAAGAAGATAAGCGGTTCGGGTACTTTCGTATCCATTGAACAGGAAAATATGTTTTTTAAATACCGGGGAGGCCGAATAAAGGAGATCTACGTAAAAATTGGAGATAAGGTCAAAAAAGGAGATCTGCTGGCTGAACTGGATACCGGTACATTGGAAAATGAGATCCAGCAGCAGAAGATTAGATTGCAACAGACCCGGCTCAGATATACCCAGATGAAAGAAAGTGGGGCTGACAAATACTCATTGTCCATAGCTGCCTATGATATCGAGCTGGCCAAGTTACAGCTTAAAAACCTTGAACGGGAACTCGAAGAGGCTAAATTATATGCCAACATAGATGGCACGGTAGTATATGTCGATAACAGATTGGGTGCAGGAGATTATATCAATGCCTATTCCACTCTTGTCAGAATTGCTGATCCCACTAAATTGCAGCTCCAGTATTCAGGGTCCAATAATTCGGATTTCCAGGTAGGAATGAAGGTAGAAGTAAAGATAAAAAATGAGGTTTACGAAGGCGAGGTTGTGATGACCCCTGCCAATGCTCCCATTGATGCCGATGAAAGCCTTAAGAATGTTGTACGTATAGAGGTACCGGATTTACCGGAGGGTGTCACTT
>LFSE01000110.1 GCA_001513075.1 Clostridiales bacterium DTU074
AGCGTGCTGCTGAGGCTTTGGCTCGTATTGGTACGGCTGATGTTGTGGAAGCTATTGGAAATCAATATTTGAATGAGGAATTTGATTTTAGGATATACGCTTGTGAGGCATTGTCCAAAATAAAAACAAAGGAAAGCGAAGAGTTGATGTTAAAGCTTTTTCCCAAGGAATCGGATGTAACGTTAAAGACCTATCTTGCATATGGATTATCTACGTTTTTTTCTGTTGAGGCCATTCCTATGATTTTAACTCTGCTGAGATATGGCTATGATAAAGGTTATACCAACCTTGAAGAATCGGCCTACGTCCTCCATGTTGTACACGGTTTGCAGCATCCTGATATGGATAAGTGGTATGAAAGTATTAAGCGAGATGAAGAAAATGTAAAAAAAGCTACCGCATCAATCTATGGATGCGGTAGCTTTTTTTAATTTAATCAAGCTCCAGTTCAACCACCGTGTCGATTTCGTCCGGAAGCCTGGAGCTGGGGAAGTTGAGGAATACGGCATCGCCGTAGTGTTCTGCATTCCATGGTTTGTTAATATTTACCTGGGAACCGTCGGCCAGCAGGCGGGCCTTTTTCACATTGGCATTCAAACCCTGCAGAGCGATGGGACCTATACCCCTCTCAAATATATGTGCATACAACTTGTTACCGTTTCTTGTATAACGTCCCCACTCGGGTTTGGGCAGTCCTGCATAGCCACAGTTGTAAATGCTGTCACCATTTTTCCTCATCCATTCTCCGATTTGTAATAAAATATCAACGCTTTCCTGAGGGATTTCTCCTTTTGCATTTGGTCCTACATTGAGGAGGAGATTTCCGCCCTTGCTGACACATTCGACCAAAGCCCTTATCAGCTGTTTAGGCGACTTGTAATCCTTATCAGCCGCAGCATATCCCCAGTGGTTGTTCATTGTGATGCAGGCTTCCCATGGTATGGGTTTACCAACTTCGTTTTTGATACCTTCGGGTGGGATGATCTGTTCGGGACATGCAAAATCCCCGGCATATATTTCGGGATTTGCAGATTTGATGTTTCCGCCCAGCCTGTTGTCAATGATGATATCGGGTTGCAGCGATCGGGTCATTTCGACCAGTTCAGTTGCCTTCCAGGTTTCTCCTGCCATATTATCATAGGAGAAGTCAAACCAGATTATATCTATTTTCCCGTAATTGGTCAGTAACTCCCTTACCTGTCCATGCATGTATTCTATGTAGCGCGGGAAGTCATGTTTTTTATCCTTCCATGCCTCGTTGTCTCTCATGGGATGATGACTGTCACCGTAAGCCGGATAATCGGGATGATGCCAGTCCAGCAGTGAATAGTAAAATCCCACTTTTAATCCTTCATCCCTGAATGCTTCAACATATTCTTTGATCAAGTCTCTGCCTGCCGGAGTGTTGGTTGCCTTGTAGTCGGTAAGCTTGCTGTCAAAAAGGCAAAACCCGTCATGGTGTTTTGTGGTCATTACAGCATATTTCATTCCGGCTTTTTTAGCCAGAGCAGCCCATTCTCTTGGGTTGTAATTGATGGGATTAAATTCTTCAAAGAATGGTTGATAATCTTCGATGGTAAGCCTTTCATGGCTTCTCACCCATTCGCCTCTAGCTGGTATTGCATATAACCCCCAATGAATAAACATGCCAAAACGGGAACGAATAAACCAATCCATCCTTTGTTCTTGCTGTGCCATGTTATCCCCCCTGTTTTTTTGGATATTATTGTCGGAGTAAGTTCTTATCAATTATATAAAAGATATGGTATAATAAAAATGGATGATTCTAACTTATATTTGTATAAAATTAACATAGGTATTTATCCCCAATTTCCAGGGTCGGATTCTTTGTTGGGCGGTTTATAAGGGTGAGGGCTGGTTCAAAAGGGTGATAATAGTTGAAGCATGATAAGGAATTGTTAATAAGGAATTATTTGTCCAACCTGCAGGTGGATGTTGAGATAGCAGGTTATACATATTGCCCGAGAAACTGGGCCGATTTTGATTACCTGCCCGACTACAATAAATTCTATTACATTTGCGATGGCGAAGGTTGGCTTAAGATTGGGGACAAGGAATATTATCCCAAGCCCGGTCAACTGTTTTTAATGCCTGCCGGAGTTATACAGTCATATTCTACCATAAGTGATAATACGTTTAGAAAGTATTGGTGTCATTTTACCGCCAAAATTGGGGGGATAAACCTCTTTGATATTGTCAAGGGCCCCGTATTTATAGATGTAGCAGATGATTTGACTCTGACAGGTCTTTTCTCTAAACTGGTTAACAGCTTTGAAATCGGTGGTTTCACTGCCGATTTTCGCGCTAAAGGCATCATGATTGAGATCATTGCATGGTATTTTGACAACCTGCCCTTAAGTGATATACGACTCTATTCCTGTCATTCGGTGGAAAAACTTGGAGCGGTACTGGCGTATATAGAAGCTCATATTATGGAGAACATAACAATAGAGGATCTTGCCGACATCGTGCATTTTCATCCCAATTATTTTATAAAGTTTTTTCGCAAACATCTTGGCTGCTCGCCTTTGCAATATATAAACAGGCTCAGGTTGGAAAAGGCTAAGCGTTTGCTCAGAACCACGGAATTGACCATCAGGGAGATAACCGATATGATTGGATTTAACGATCCGGCGTATTTTTCAAAAGTTTTTAGGAAGCATACCGGCTTTTCGCCCCTGGAATTCAGAAACATCATAAAACGAGTGCCACAAGGATTGTGTCTTGATAAACTTTAATTACGGGAATCGATTATTCAACTGTATAGAGAAATAAATGGGTGTCATGCTAACTGCCGTGCTTGTGATAAAAAGAACTTGATATAAAGGGATGGGAACCGGTTATAAATGAAGTATAAACTCTTGAGAAAGGCGGATGTTAAAGTGAACATCAAACAGGCCAGGATCTGGTATCTGCATCACAGCGGTTTTGCCGTGGAAACCGAAAATTATTATTTTATTTTTGATTATTCCAATGATGAGCCTGTCGGAAGTGATAGGAGCCTGGACAATGGGGTTGTTCCCATAAGACAGCTGGATAAGGATAAAGGCATATTTGTGTTTGTCTCCCATGCTCATGGTGATCATTTTAACAGGGTTATTTTTGAATGGTACGACGAAAAGCCTGATATCAGGTATATTCTCAGCGATGACGTGCTGGCCAATTGTAAACACGGGAACTGTTATTTTTTATCACCATATCGGGAACTTGCTCTGGATTCCGTAAAGATACGGACCTTTGGTTCTACCGATGTGGGGCTTTCATTTCTGATTGAAGCCGATGGAATTAATATATTTCACGCCGGCGATCTGAACTGCTGGTATTGGTATTATGAATCCACCGAGGATGAGTTGAAGCAGGATAAAGAAAGTTTTGAAAAAGAGGTGGAAAGGATTAAAGGACAGATAATAGATATCGCATTTTTCCCCGTTGACCCTCGATTGAAAGAATACTTTCATATGGGAGGCGAATACTTTATTAAAGCTGTAAAACCCAAGTTGTTTGTTCCCATGCATTTTTGGGATCAATACGGGATTACACTGGAATTTGTTGATAAAGTGAAGGAGCTACAGACAAAAATTGTACCCCTGTCCCACAGGGGACAGCAAATTATATATAATGAATAAAAGAAAGGAGTAAGATACTATGAAATTTAAAATTGCCCATACCAACTTCAATGTTATGGATCTGGAGAAAAGCGTCGCATTTTATGAAAAAGCTTTAGGGTTAAAGGTGTTGAGGAAGCGTGAGGCGTCGGATGGAAGCTTTATACTGGTATTTATGGGTGATGAAGTCACTGAACACCAGATAGAACTGACCTGGCTGAGAGACCGGAAGGAGCCATACGACCTGTCGGATAATGAGATACACCTGGCTCTTGTTGTCGATGACTTTGATGCTGCTTATGAGCATCATAAGAATATGGGCTGCATCTGTTTTGAGAACAAGGCCATGGGGATCTATTTTATTGAGGATCCTGATGGATATTGGATTGAAATCGTACCACAGAGAAAATAGATGAAAAGTCCATAGGAGAATCAGTGCGGGTTTGCCGTGAGATGAGCTGATAACTGCCTGGTCTGAACAAAAAACAGGAAGGAAACGCGGAAAATGATTAGAAAAATTCTCCAAGTGCGCCCGGTAATCCTGTTGTTTTTTGTATTGCTGTCAGCTGTAGCTTTAGGAAACGGTTTGAGCGAAGCCGTCTATTCCAACTATTTTAAAGAGGTTTATAATGTAACTGCTTTTCAAAGGGGATTGATTGAATTTCCCCGCGAGCTGCCCGGGCTGCTGTGCGTGTTTATTGTAAGCGCACTTGGCTTTCTGGGAGACATAAGGGTGTCCTTTATTGCGCAGATACTTGCTTTTGTCGGGGTAATAATGCTGGGCATGTTCACTCCTGCCTTCGGAGTCATGCTGATATTCCTTTTCATCAATTCCATGGGTATGCATCTATTTATACCTTTGCGGGACTCCATATGTATGGCTCTGGCAGAGCCTGATCAAATAGGGAGGCGAATGGGTCAGTATTCCAGTATCAAATCTGCTTTTGGCTTTATAGCGGCGTTGATTGTATTTTTTGGTTTTAGAACGGGTTTGTTTTCATTTAAAACTCCCGTTAAATGGATATTCGTCGTATCTGCGATATTCTTTGCATGTGCAATGGTTGTAAATGCCTTTATGATTCGGCTGGTTAAACCCCAAAAATTGGCTTCATACAAAACAAAGCTGGTCTTTAGAAGACAGTATGGTGGCTATTACATCCTTGCTATATTGTTCGGAATCCAGAAACAGGTTACAGGTGTATATGGTACATGGGTTATTGTTGATCTGTTGATGAAGAAGACCGATACCATAGCATTGCTTTCAATTGTAGTTGGTTTTGCCTGCATATTTTTTATGAATTTAGTTGGAAAGTGGCTGGATCGCTTCGGCATAAAGCGCATGATGTATATTGATGCCTTTTCATTTATAGGTGTTTATGCTGTATACGGCTTGGCGGTATGGGGTATAAATTCAAATATTCTTCCAGGTCAAGGAGCCACCGTTTGGCTGATATATCAGCTATTTGTCCTGGATAGGCTGTCGTTGCAGATCAATATGGTCAAGTCGGTTTATTTGCGTTCAATAGCACAGAGTGAGGATGACGTTACATCCACGTTATCCATGGGAACCAGCCTGTATCATGTGTCATCTATATTAGCAGCCATTGCGGGAGGGTATGTCTGGGCAAACTGGGGAAGCCATTGGGTTTTCATTTTGGGGACCGTACTCTCTTTAGGCAATTTGTACGTTGCCTATCGTGTGCAGCCGGATAATAAAGAGGGCTTGGTTGAAGAGGTAAGCAGCATATCAGCCGGGGCTGCCTTATAACCCCTTCCTTCCCGTAAATGAAGAGGGTTTTCTGTTTATCATTGATAAATTCCCATGTTGTTAAACCCATGTTGTTGAAAGAAATTATGATAGAAACCCTATTGGGGAGCCGCCATATAAATAAACTTCTGAGGCTGACCAATAGAAAACGATCCGACTTGCCAAATAAAATGAGCCTTTCATCTCACCTTTTAACCGGTGGGATGAAAGGCTTTTTGTGCAATGAACGTTTTTTAAGCGTTAGCTTTGCCGTTTAATGCTGCCTCTTTATCCGGTGTCAGCAGCTTGATCAAGTAAAGAACAGCCAGCATCATGACAAGCGATACAGGAAGTATTATCCAAGCTGAATGGACAAAACCTGCAATGATATAGCCTACAAAGGATACGGCCGCCACGGTCAATGCATAGGGAAGCTGGGTTTGTACATGGTTTATGTGGTTACACATGGCTCCGGTAGAGGACATTATGGTGGTGTCAGATATAGGCGAGCAGTGGTCCCCGCAAATGGAACCGGCAAGACAGGCTGAAACCGTAATAATAAGCAGTTCGCCCCCCAGACCTTCTATCGCTGTCACTATCGGCAGAAGTATACCGAAGGTTCCCCAGGATGTACCCGTCGAGAAGGACATGCCAACAGCTACGGCAAATACCAAAGCAGGCAGTAAAAATAAGAGATTTGCTGAACCACCTTTAAAGATACCGCTGACATACTCATCGGCGCCAAGGAGACCCGTTATGCCGCTCAATGTCCAGGCAAAGGTTAGAATCAGTATGGCGGGTACCATGGCTTTGAATCCCTCAGGGAAGCATTCCATGCATTCATTGAAGGTCAGAACTTTCCGGGCCATCATATATATGATGATGATAATTAGCGCAAGGGAAGAACCTAATGACAGACCCAAAGAAGCATCGCAGTTTGCAAAGGCGTTTATAATATTCTCGCCTTCAAGTATACCGCCGGTGTATAGCATGCCTAGTATGCACAATACTATAAGAATGAGTACGGGTATAACTAAATCAATAACCTTTCCTTTTCCGGCAGATACTTTACCGTCCTGCCCCTCAAAGGGACGGTCAGGGGTGGTATAGAGATCTCCATACAATACGGCGTTGCGTTCATGGATTTTCATGGGGCCATATTCAATATTCTTTAAGGTTATGAAGATGATCATTGCAATTGTGAGAAGAGAGTATAGATTATAGGGTATGGCACGAATAAAAAGCTCAAAGCCATCATAGCCTTCAACAACGCCTACAACGGCAGCAGCCCAGGAAGATATGGGAGCAATCATGCAGATGGGTGCGGCTGTGGCATCAACAAGATAGGCTAATTTAGCCCGGGAAACCCTGTGTTTGTCGGTGATAGGTCTCATTACGTTTCCAACGGTAAGACAGTTGAAGTAGTCGTCCACGAATATTAATACACCAAGTCCGAAGGTGGCCAGCATAGCTCCTTTTCTGGAACGGATCTTTTTGGCTGCCCATTCTCCGTATGCTGCAGAGCCGCCCGCCCTGTTCATAAGGCATACAATTGTGCCTAAGACAACCAGAAAAATCAGGATACCAACGTTCCAACTGTCGGCAAGTGCCGGTATAAAACCTTCCGAGAACATTACATCAAAGGCATTGAGTGGATTGAAGTTTGCATACAGCAAAGCGCCGCTTACGATACCTATGAAGAGAGAACTGTAAACTTCCTTGGTAATGAGAGCCAGAACAATAGCAATAACCGGTGGTACTAGTGACCATATTGTATTGTATACAATACTCTGATGTTCTTCAGCTGCTTCTTCGGCAAAAGCCGGCCATGCCAGTACCACGAATACTACAGCCGTAACAAGCAGCAGAATCAATATTTTTTTCCGATGCATAATAAACCTCCTTGCTTTTTAATGTTATATTAGCAAAAAAGCATGAGACATAGAGCGTCTCATGCTTGTATCCAATACACGATAGCTCTCCACTTTGAACAAAGTGACAGTCTGCTACATATTCTGCAGCAGCCCAGCACCGGTACCTCTTGGCAGATAACCGATACTTCGGCGGTCTATCTTTTCATCTGTTACTGTGCCAAGCCATATATAACAGATTACTCGTATAGGACCGCACCTCTATCGTTACACATCAATAATGTGTTTTTTCAAGGAACACCTAACCTAAGTATAGACATAAGGTATATAAAAGTCAATATAAAAACTTTAAAATGCCACTAAAATCTTGCTTTGCCGACGAAAAATGCGGCAATTAAACCGGGACCGCAATGTGAACCTATGGTTGAGCTTATATAACTGATGAAGGAATCCTTAAACGCGATTCTGTTTATCAGCGTTTCAGAAAAGGTTTTAACCTCTTCGCTGTTACAGTCAGAATGACAGATATATACCGTTTGATTTGATGGGTCGACTACACGCTCCTGTATAATATCATATATCCGCCTTAATGCCTTTTTTCTCCCCCTTACTTTTTCCTGTACAATGAGATGGCCTTCTTTATCAAGATTGAGAATTGGATTTATATTTAAGACCGTGCCTACGGCAGCCCCTACTCTGCTTACCCGTCCGCTGCGGTAAAGATATTTAAGATCATCGCAAGTGTAGTAAGTGTTAATCAAAATTTTGTTTTTTTCCAACCATTCAACACATTTTTCGGGCGTTGCTCCGGCATCCCGCATGTCAGCAGCCCAAATGCTCAGCATTCCGTAACCAATAGACGCCAGGGTAGAATCGACAACAAAGATCTTGGCATCCGGATGCGATTCCAGGAACATGTCTCTTGCGATTACTGCATTGGAATATGTACCCGATATGCCGCTCCCCATGGCAATATGGACTATGGGCAATTTGAATTTTTCATAAAGTGTAGACCAATAATCTATAAACTCCTGAGGTGTCATCTGGCTGGTACGGGGCACGTCGCCTTTTCTCATCCTATTATAGAAGGTGATACTGTCCTCCGGATTCATCTGATCGGTGTATGTTTCGTCTCCAATGGTGTATTTCATGCGATAGGCATAAATGCCCCGCTCTTCGCAAAAGGTTGCCGGCAGATCACAACCCGAGTCAGTGGAAACGCAGTATTTTGCCATTGCTATCAAATCTCCCCCTTTTTATATATAAAGTTAATATTATTTGTAAATCATAAAGATAAGCCACATGTATGTCTGTTTGTTTTTTACCTTCTGTGCTTGATGTGAGGAATCAATCATACTGTAACTATAATTATATAAAACATGAAAGAATATTGCAAACCATCTTTCCGCCAGATGCTGCTAGTGAAAAAACACTTGCAGGGATAATGCTGCAGAGATAGCGGATACAGGCTTAATTTTAGGTACTTGCAAGGCTTTGTTAATTTTATTATAATCTTTTATAATCGCAATATATTCTGAGACTAGAATATACACAGCAACATATTATCGGTTGGTTCATAAGGTTTTAAACAAATCAATAAATTTTTGCTTTCATCCATATGGAAATTGATATAAACCTGTGAAGAATTCCGCACAAAACTGCCCGCTTGTTTTCATTCCCTATATCGTCAGGAATTTCTCGCCTTCGGATGCCCCTCAGATGACAATTGAGGATGGTGAAGTTCATATGAAACCAGATATGAAAATAAAAATGAGACCCAAGAGTTTTTCAGACATAAAATTGCTGGATCAGGGGAAAATGGTTGACGAAAGTCCAATTCATGATCTGTGCGAATATATAAATCTACGGCTGGACTGTGCAGATTTTAGTTTGGCAACCGTTTTGTGGTGTTTATATAGCTATCGGCATTTAATGAGTGAAAAAACGGTTGCTCTTATGGAAGAGGCCACGTTTAACTTCAGATATTTTATGGATGAGCCCGGTGATGATAATATGTGTTTTTGATCGGAGAATCATCAGATCTTATTCGCATCAGAAGCATTTCTGGCTGGTCAGTTATATCCCGATAAGGTTTTTACTAACAGCTCCCTTACCGGCCGGCAGCCCGGTTCGGTGATTTTACATCCTTTGTTCGTGAGATGAAAGCCAGGGAGATAGAATTTAATGAAACGACCAAAATGCTGGTTTATAAGGGAAATTATCTATATAAGGTGGCATATGGAAAGGGGTTTACGGTAGATGGAGAGCAGTTACCCATGGAATATCCCAGGCTGATTTCTCCTTACGGGCGGATTCCCAGGAAGCCCGAGGAAGTTAGGATAGAATGGGAAGGGCATTATTTATATCATAATTTCGATAAACTCATAAGGGAGCATGGACCTGTCGGGTAAACTTATTAGAAGGAGATGAACGAGCATGATCATTGAAAAAGAGAGAAGGATTACGGTCATCGGCACCTTTGACGTTGCGGTGGTAGGAGGTGGAATAGCGGGGGTTGCATCTGCCCTTGCTGCTGCAAGAAATGGGGCCAGAGTGTGTTTGATAGAAAAAGAAAACATGCCTGGCGGTTTGGCTACTTTGGGATTGGTAGTCATATACCTGCCCCTCTGCGACGGAATGGGGAATCAGGTTATAGGGGGGATTGGCGAGGAACTGCTAAAGGTTTCTATAAAGTATGGGCCGGGCCGGATCCCGGATTGCTGGAGGGAAGGAGGGGATGTATCCCAACGAAAAGAAATCCGTTATATGTTGGAATTTAACGCAGCCTCTTTTGCTATTTCAATGGAAGAGCTGTTATTGGAAAATTCGGTATCAATTTTTTATGATACCAGGTTTTGCAGCGTGGTTATGGATGGCAATCGAATAGAGGCATTGATAGTAGAGAATAAGGGGGGTAGAAGTGCCATCCGGTGCAATGCGGTTGTTGATGCGACCGGCGATGCGGATGTTTGCTATGTATCCGGGGAAAAGACCGTTTCGGTTGATACAAACAGGAGAGCTGGATGGTTTTATTCGTATGATGGAAATAGGATTGAGCTGCATAAACTGTCCGATCCGCTGTATGAACCAACGCCTCCAGAAAGCAGGACGTATGCGGGAGATGATTGGAGGGACGTCAATGCTTTAAACATAGATGCAAGAAAATTCATACTTGAAAGGATCCATGAGTTACGAAAAACGAGAGGGAACGATAGTATATATCCTCTGTTAATTCCGGCGATACCCCAGTTTCGTATGACCAGAAGGCTGGAGGGACAGGTTACCATGGATGAACGTCATGAAAGATACTATTTTAAAGATACAATAGGAATGACGGGGGACTGGAGAAAGAGAGGGCCTATATATTACATACCCTTTAGAAGCTTGATAGGGACGAAAGTAAAAAATCTAGTGGCTGCCGGACGATGCATTTCTGCACATGGGGATGTCTGGGATATAATGAGGGTTATTCCCCCCTGTGCTGTAACCGGCCAGGCTGCGGGAACAGCTGCTGCCCTCTTGTGCCAGGAAAACCAAGGTGATTTCAGTTGTCTGAACATTGAAAGGCTTCAATCCGTGCTGATAGAACAGGGAACAATTATTGAGCCTGAGTGGTGCAGGGAAAAAGAGTAACAGTTGAAGCAAAGGAGGGGCGATTTTATGAGCAAGGAAGAGATATTGAAGAAGATCTATAAAGGTGTTATTGTATCCTGCCAGGCATTGGAACATGAACCGCTTTATGGGGCTGAAATTATGGCCAGGATGGCAATTGCGGCTAAAGAAGGTGGAGCGGTTGGGATTCGGGCAAATTATCCCCAGGATATTCGTGCCATACGAAAAGAGGTGGATTTGCCCCTGATAGGAATTTATAAAGTACAATATGCCGATTCAGAAGCTTATATCACGCCTACGTTGAAAGAAGTGGAAGAAGTAATCAAAGCCGGAGCCGATATTGTGGCTGTTGATTGTACAAAGCGATTAAAACCGGCGAACAAAACCACCGAAGACTTTATAAGAGAGATCCGGGAGAATTTTACAACCATTATTATGGCTGATATTTCAACCTATGAAGAGGGGTTAATGGCTGAGGAACTAGGAGTTGACATGATTTCCACTACTCTTTCGGGTTATACCCCGTACAGTCCTCAGATAGAAGGACCGGACTTTGAGCTGGTTGAACGTCTTTCCAAAGCTGTGGATGTTCCCGTTATTGCGGAAGGGAGGATATGGACGTCTCAGGAGGCGGTAAAGGCTTTGGAGCTGGGGGCTTATGCTGTAGTCATCGGAGCTGCTATAACCCGACCTCAAAAAATTACAGAACGGTTTACCCGCGCTGTTTTCGGATTCAGGGAGAAGCAGTGGTTGTGAACTTAACAGAAAATTCAGCCGGCGATAAAGAGAAGACAGAAGTGCTATGGATGTTTTGATTTAATTATATTGATGGGGTGTGGAAAGAAGGTTGTTGCATAAGAGGTTTATTGATAGGGGGAATGAATATGTCAAAACATTTATTTACAAAGAAGGTTATTGGAAGGGTAAACGATGATATCCCAAATGCCAGGTTTAATGCCCTTTCAGTTGTAGGAGACATTAACGGTGATGGTTTCGATGATGTTGTAATAGGCGCTGTAAACGGAAGGCTGGTATGGTTTGAAAACAGTGGTGAGATCAGTGCATGGGAGATGCACATTATAGACGATTGTGTTACCAATCTTGAATGCGGGGGCTCTTTAGTGGATTTGACCGGAAACGGATTGCCTGACTTGATATGCGGCAACAATGCAGGAGGGGATGGCGTATATTGGTGGGAGAATAGGGGAAGGACAGATGAAAAATGGACAAAAAGGCTTATAATTAAAACCGGTCATACCCAGATACACGATACGATAGTGGGAGATATAACGGGAGACGGGCGGAAGGTTTTGATCTTTACCAACCAGCGTACCGGAAAGGGGACAAGAATATACTATATACCTATCCCGGAAGATCCTACCGTAAGTCCTTGGCCGAATGTGCAGATCATAGCCGAGGGAAAATCGGAGCCTAATCCGAGCAGTTCAACGGGATTCCAGCCGGAAGAAGGGCTTGCGATAGGCGATATTGATGGCGACGGCATTAATGAACTTATATGTGGTACCCATTGGTACAAATATAACGGAATAGGCTGGGTTAGATATAAGTTTGCATCCGGTTACCTGGCATGCAAGTGTGCAGTGGGAGATATGGACGGTGACGGCAGAAACGAAATAGTTCTGTCCGAAGGAGATCCCGTCATTTATGGGAAGACCCAGGGGGGTAAGCTGGCTTGGTTTAAACCCAAAGATGACATAACTGACATGTGGGAGGAACATGTGCTGGAGGATAATCTGCTTGATGCTCATTCCCTCCAGTTGGGAGATATATTGGGCAACGGTAATTTAGACATCTTTGTTGGCGAAATAGGTGTTGCGGATGAGAAAAGGAGGTATAAGATCAGGCCTCCACGCCTTTTGATCTTTGAAAACGACGGAAAGGGGAATTTTAAAAGACATCTGATAGATGAAGGCACGGGCACTCATGATGCGATGCTTGCGGATACCAGGAAGAAAGGGGTTTTGGATATTGTCGGCAAACCCCTCCACGATGCTGAGATGTGGAATGTGCACGTCTGGTATAACAATCTTAGAAAATAGTTAATTTAGTGATATGAGAATTGTTGAATATCAAATAAAACCTGCATGTGGTTGTGGGAGGTATTGTAAAATGCTTATAGAACGGCGGAAGAAGCGCACGGCAAGAATTGGTCTTTTCGGTGTGGGTCATCACACCTATTGGCATCAATTTGAGGGGCTATACGATGAGCTTATTGGCTATATGAAAGAGTTTGAAAGTATGATAAAACAGAACGATGTGGAAGTTATAAATTTTGGGATGGTGGACAACAGCTTTAGATCCTATGAAGTTGTAGAGCAAATGAAAGCTGCCAACTTAGACCTGATATTTTGCGACATGCTGACATATGCTACCAGTTCCACATGGGGTATCATTCAAAGGGAACTGGATATCCCCATTGTTCTGGTTGCCCTTCAGCCAAGAAAAGCTTTGGATTACACAAAGGCCAGTACATACATGCAGCTTGCTAACGACAATATATGCTCGCTGCCCGAATTTGCAGGTGTATCTGTAAGGATGGGGAAAAAAGTGCCGCCAGCCATAATAGGTACTCTTTACGATGATCCGAAGGCTAGAGCCGAAATAGATGAATGGTGCAGAATTGCATGCGTGTTGCACGAAATTAAGGGAGCCCGAATAGGTCAGATGGGACATGTTTTGGAAGCCATGCTGGACATGCATACCGATCCCACCGCCTTTACAGCGCAGTTTGGTATTCACATTGTACAGGTTGAACCCGATGATGTGATGAAGCATTACAAAAAAGTTACTGATGAAGAGATAGAGGAAAAAAGCAGGCAGATTTTATGCTTTTTTGATATACCGGATCCTAAATCGGATCCCATAACCGAAAAGCTCAGACCGGAAGATCTGTATATATCCGCCAAAGTGGCGGTTGCCCTGGATCGTTTTATAGAAGAGAAGAAACTCGATGGTATGGCATATTACTACGAAGCCGAAGAAGGTTCTGAAATGCGTGAGCTGGTTACAAACTTTACCGTGGGCAATTCCCTTCTGTGTGCTGCAGGCTTTCCCATGTGCGGAGAGCTGGATCTAAAAACCTGTGTTGCCATGTTGATAATGGACAGCCTTGGAATTGGGGGAAGCTTTGCGGAGTTTCATCCGATAGATTTTAATGAAGATTTTATTTTGGTAGGCCATGATGGTCCCCATCATATCAATATAGCCAGCGAGCGGCCTGTATTGAGAAGCTTGAAAAAGTATCACGGAAAGCCCGGTTCGGGTGCGTCGGTGGAGTTCAAAATAAAAGAAGGACCGATAACCATGCTTGGGATAGGTGTTAAATACGATGGTAAATTCAAGTTTATAATTGCCGAAGGAGAATCAGTTGCAGGCCCTATACCCCCAACGGGCAACACCAATACCAGGGGTTACTTCAAGCCCGATGCGGTAACCTTCCTAAAGCGATGGCTGGCAGAGGGTCCTACCCACCATTTTGCGCTGGGTGTAGGCCATCATGCATCCACCATTAAGATAATAGGTGATGTATTGGGAATTGAGGCGGTTATTGTATAAATCAGATTCCAAATAATGTTTTTTGTTCTTCAACAGCGATATCAGGGTGTCAAAGTTTTCGGGGGTCATATAGACTTTCTTAAGAAAATCATCTTTTGTATATTTTTCGATGGTTTCCTGCTGAAGCGATGTTTCATTATAGCTGTTCTTGTCTTCTACATACAACCTAACATTGGAAAGATCAAATTTGTCCAGTGCCTCGCTTAATTCATCCCATAGTTTCAATATGATATTTCAATATGATATTAGCAAAATAGCAGTATTATGCCTTTCTTTACTGTATCTTTGCATTCAGAAGCTGTTGGCTTTATTGCTATAAAAGAAAATAGCCAGTATGCAGCGGAGATATATGTAATGGGCGTTATCTCGTATTATCACAGAATAGATATCGGAAAGATGCTGTTAAGCAGTGCTATAAAATGCTGCAGGAAACACGGTTATGTTTTTTGCAGGTTAAACGCTGGATGGATCCAATCCTGGTGAGAATTACACATCTACATGGAGGTTCTATAAAGCTATGGACTTCAGGCCGCTTGAGTGTATTCCGCTCAGGATGTTATTCGTGATACAGTTGTAGACGGGCCTGTTCCGGAACAGGCTGAACATATTCGTCAGCTTCACCAGCAGTATAATGCAAAGAAATGACTAGGTGGGGCATTGTCCTTAATTGATTGTGTACTTCAGAATAAATTGGGTATTTATTATATATATGAAAGACAATTATCCGTATTACCTCAGGAATTTAAATCAAAAGAAGCCAGCAGATATCTTGCTGCTATTGAGCTGTTATCGAGGTACAAGAACCCGGGATGTAAAGAGAAGCTTGGGTTTGTGGTTGAGTGGTTAAATAAAAACAGGGAGCCGGAAGGATATTGGGATATGGGACAGTCTGCAAAAGATGGAGTCAGATTTCCCCTGTCCGATTCATGGCGTAAAAAAGAATTACGAATAAAGGATTGCACATATAGAATATCAAAGCTTATGGGGAGGATCAGCAGTGCTGATTAAGATTTTGGTTGTCAGCGACCAGGCGGCAGATAGAATGTGCATTCAAAATGCATTGAACAAATACTGCGTATTAATCGCTAGCGACGGAATTTCAGCAATGCGTGTGCTTGAGGAGCACGACGGGATAAATCTGCTTTTGCTCGATTTAAACCCGCACAACATGAATAGTTTTCAAATTTTTGAATCTCTAAAAGGAGATGAGCGGTTTAAGAACCTGCACACAATAGTAATGACCGAATCCGACAGATTGGAGGATGAACTGAAAGGGCTTAAACTTGGTGCTGTCGACTATATACGTAAACCGATTCGCAAAGATTTGCTGAAAACCAGAATTGATGTTCATGTTGCGCTGATGCGTGCTCAAAGAATGCAGGAGCAGCAGCTGATTAACTTTGATATAATTTTCAATCAACTGCCTGTCGGTATTGCAGTCTCATATGATCCTTACCCGAAAGCTTGTGATGAAACCACCGTAAAAATCAATCCGGCGTTTGAGCGTATTGTTGGGAGAACAAAAGAAGAACTTGTTTCTTTAGGCTGGGCAAAGATAACTCATCCGGATGATCTGGAAGAGGATATGAAAAACTATAGGAGGCTGGAATCAGGGCAAAACGAAACGTACTCCATTGATAAGCGGTATATCAAACCGGATGGTTCGATTGTCTGGGTCCATAAGATAGCTGCTCTGTTATTTTTATCAGATGATCGGAAATGGAGTCATATCTTCCTTATCCAGGATATCACCAAATATAAAGCAATTGAAAAAGTGTTGTATGAGAGCGAGCGCAGTAAGTCTGTTTTTCTTTCCTACCTTCCGGGGCTTGCTTACAGATGCAACTACGATCACAATTGGACAATGCTGTATGTTCCCCAGGGCTGCTATAACCTTACGGGATATCCGCCGGAAAGTCTCCTGTACAACAGAGATCTGTCCTATAACGATCTGATTGCTCCAGAATATCGTGAACGCATATGGAATGAATGGGAGCGAGTGCTTACAAATAAGGAGACGTTTAATTATGAATATGAGATTATAACTGCTTCCGGCCAACGGAAATGGGTTCTTGAGAGGGGGCAGGGTATATATAACGATGATGGTGAAATTGAAGCGCTGGAAGGGATAATTCTTGATATATCGGAACAAAAGGCCATTGCAGATACCTTAAAATACAATAATGAACACGACAGATGGACGGGCCTGTATAATCGGGACTATTTGGTGTCGTTGCTTGAAAAGGATATCAGGCTAAAGAAAAATGTGAACAAAGCCCTGATAGGCATCAACTTAAATACTGTTCAACTGATAACACTTAATTACGGTTTTCAGTATACTCAGAATCTGATAAAAATGATTGCTGATGCTCTTAACCGGCATTGCACAGATAATCGGCTTCTTTTCTACCCGCGCGAGAATAGCTTTATTTTCTATCTCTTTGACTACAAAGATAAGAATGAACTTGTTAATTTCAGTAATATTGTTGCTGAAACACTGGGCTCCTTATTGGCAACCGAAAGAATTGGCGGTGGAATTGGGATTCTCGAAATAGAACGGAACCAGGATGATGCCGATATTGAATTGCTTCTGAATAGGCTTTTGATTGCTTCAGAAAAATCCATCAGCCTGTATGGAAGGGATTTTGAAATTTGTTTTTATGACGAAGAATTGGAAGCCTCGGTTAATCGTGAAAGGGATATTGTGGAAGCTCTCAATGCTATAGCTGAGGATATAAACACCAATGATGAGCTGTTTTTGCAGTATCAGCCGATTATGGAATTAAGAACCGGTTCGAACGTTGGATTTGAGGCTTTGGCCAGAATGAGAACGGAGAAGCTCGGCCTGGTGTCGCCTTCAGAATTCATTCCGATTGCCGAAAAAACAAAGCTTATTATTCCGGTTGGCGAAAAGATAATGGTCAAAGCATTTGGTTTTTTAAACAAGCTCAAGGTACTTGGATACGATGAAATAGGCATCTCAATCAATATATCTGTAATTCAGCTATTGAATCCGGATTTTGTAAGCAGAGTGTTAGAACTGATGAAGGAGATGCAGGTCAACCCGAAGAAAATTGATATTGAAATTACCGAGTCGATCATTGCTTCCGATTGTGAAAACATAAACCGTGTAATTAAAAAACTCAGAAAAGCCGGTTTCCAAATAGCCATAGATGACTTTGGGATTGGATATTCCTCTCTGTACAGAGAAAAAGAGTTAGAAGTGGATTGCATGAAAATAGATAAGTATTTCATTGATGGTCTGATAAATGCCGATATGAATAAGGCAATAACCTGCGACATCATTTCTATGGCGCATAAGCTGGGGCATTGTACAATTGCTGAGGGAGTTGAGCATGATATCCAGCTGCAGTATCTGGAAAAACACGGCTGCGATAAAATACAGGGATATCTCATCAGCAAACCGCTTGATGAAAAAGAAGCTATCGAGTTTTTGGCAAGGCATTACATGCTTTAATTGCACGAATTTAGATGTAAAAGGGGAGAATAAGTATTTAACATGAAGTAGGACATGTAATGATTATAAAAAAGATATTACATCTGAGGAGTTATTTGCAATAGATAAAAAACGGATGGGAAAAGGGGGTGAATATGAAAAAGATTGTAATCTTCGGTATGAGCGGGGAAAAGATGTACTTTCAACCCTATAATTTAGTAAATGAAGCAGCAGATAATAAAAGTCTATGTAAATACTGCTTGATAAAAAGAACAAAAAAAGGTAAGATATAACTGTAAGATCATAATATCCGAATATACATGAAAATTTGTACTTTATTTCGCTTTGAGTTGATGCAACAAGGATAGGGGAAAATTTCAGAAGGACTAAAAAACAGACAGAAATATTAATAGTATTTAAAAATATTTAAAAGAAAGGAGTATTCTTATGAAGGGTAATCCAAAGCTTATTGAAACGTTGAATGCTTTGCTTGCGGACGAGCTTGCGGCCATCAATCAGTACATTGTACACGCAGAAATGTGCGAGGACTGGGGCTATGGCAAGTTACATGAAGCTTTTGAGAAACGGTCAATAAACGAAATGAGACATGCCGAAAAGCTTATCGGCAGGATTCTGTTCCTTGGCGGAAAACCTATCGTGACTGAATTAAATAATATTCACATTGGAGAGGACGTCCCAAAACAAATTGAATATGATCGTGCTGCAGAGGAAAGGGCAATCAAGGCTTATAATGATGCAATTGCGCTTGCTGCTGAGGTAGGCGACCACGCAACCAAGGATATCCTTGTACAAATTCTCAACGACGAAGACCGACATATAGACGAACTTGAAGAACTCTTGGATCAGATTGAACATATGACTTTGCCTATCTTCCTGACTACTCAAGTTGATTAATATAACCGAAGGCAGGGGTAAATTAAAGAGGCTGTAGCAATTACAGCCTCTTTTAGTTTCCTTGATATTGTTTAGATTAGGGTGTTAGAGAGAGGTATAAGCAAGAAATATGATGCAAGCAGGAATATCAAAAGAATATGCAAAACATCTTCATATGTTTGGTAAAGATTGTCTTTGCAAGTCTGAACAACGGATGCTGAAGTTCCTGCAGTTCAAAAATAATCAGGGAAAAATGAATACCTGAGTACCCACTTTGCAATGCTCCCATAGAATATCCATCACGCCATTGTCTACTGCAATACACCCTTCCGTCCAGTCGGATTTGGGTACGAAAACATGGGCTGATTCGTTTTCTGAGCCGTGGATCATTATTTGTCCGCCAAGGGGAGTGTCCCAAGGTGGTATTCCTCCCGTATTTATTGCTTTAACGATCCTGTCATACTCATCCTGTGTAATAAGGCCGCAGTCCAGACCCCTTTCGGCATCTGAAATTCCCGGATACGATAAACCAAGAGAGCGATAATATTTACTGTTGGGATTCTTAACACATATATAATAAGCTCCTTCAGGAGTCTTCCCGTCTCCCATTTTTTCTTTGTGTCCAATTGGATTAAAACCCAAATCAATGTTGTACTTGCCAACCAGTTCGTCGCCATTCCAAAGCTCGAGAGAGCGCTGTTTCTTGTACACAATTATATGCATTTCATCTGGATAAATACTTTCGTGTGATGACATCATTTCGGAGGGTTCTTCGTCTGCCAAATAGCTGACGTTGACGTAACCGATAGTTTGATTAAATTCAATCTTTGCCCATCCATTCTGCCTGCCTATAACTTTCACGCTGTCTCCGTGTTCCAGTGTACCTACGATGTTGCCAGTGAGGGATGGTGTTTCCCGAATGTTGAGCTGAGATCCGGCTTTGTTCAGTTCAACATATCTTATTGTTGGTGGGGCAGATGGAGATGCATGTATACTTGAGGGTTTTGGTGAGGTGAAGTCTGAAGATCGGTCCTGCATCTTTTCATTGTTCAAAATCTCCGTCCCCCGTTCATTATTTGTATTTTCGAAATCCAATGGGGCGTCGATGTTGCGGCATCCAAATAATATCATTAATATAAGCAACAACGATAAAAAGTATAATATGCCTCTGTTCAACTTCATAAGATTCCTCACTTCTTCCCCTATGCAATGCTATTCTTACCTGTCAGATTATATTGTGACCGAATTTTAACGGTCTTATCATTAAGTTTATAGATAGCATCTGCAGTTTAACTATACCACTTCTTCTATCGGCTTTCCTTCCCTGTCGGTGATTTTGCCGTCGATTATCAAATATGCATCTCCGGCTCTTAAAGCGTCCACAAAATGCTGGCTGTCCTTTATCCGGTAACGGAAGGCTACACCTCCGAGACCTGCAAATTCGGTAGTATGAATATCCGTACCTGATATTCGTATCAGGTAGGGATGTTTTAATGCTAGTCTCCATGCCAGATGATTGTTATTGTCAGGGGAATTCGATGCGGTATTATTAACCTCCACTCCATCGACCAGATGGGGTTTGGGCCTTGGAGGATAAAGAATATATTCCGCCTCCCTGTATGGATGAGCGTGAATGAGCAGGCCGCCGTTTTTCCGCACAAGCTCAGAATATTCTTTAAGGGGGAATCTGTCAATATACGGATGGGCAAGCAGGAACTCCTTGTCCAGATTATAGGTTAAAAAGTCGGCTGCATAAGGCCTTAATGTAAATTCCCAACCGAAAAAAACATCCAAACCCAGCTTTTCTCCTTCCTCCTTTGCACTTTTATAGCCTCGCATAAATAAATTCACTTTCTGTTTCCAGCCCAGTTCTCTGGGAATAGCGCAGTTTCCATTAAAAAAATGGTCGGTTACAAAAATGCCTGTGTAACCTGCCTTTTTATAAGCTCTGGCCATCTCAGCTCCCGTATTGTGGGCGCATTTGCTTACTTCAGAAGTGTGAAGATGGGTTTCATACTTGTAAAACATTACTTACCTCCTATAAAAAAACCGGCAATCCAATGAATGTCGGAACTCTTTGTCCCATGGCAATCCATGTTGATTATATGAAATTTTCCTATAGAAAGTCAAATAATAATTTAGTATAGATAGCGTCAAGATACTCTGGGTTTTTGAAAAAAGTATTTCCCCTGTATCTGTCTTTTTAA
>LFSE01000052.1 GCA_001513075.1 Clostridiales bacterium DTU074
CTTTGAATAAATATTTGGCTATTGCACAGTTTTTGGAAAAACCTGTTTGGAGGGGTATTTTGGATATAATGATTGACAACCAAATGTTCGCTTCTGCGTTCGGGTTGTGCGATTATTTATATAGCATTAAAAACCAAGGGGAAGATGTGCAAGTCGAAGAAAACGAATTGATATTCTATATGGGTTTATGCTACTTTAAGATGGAAAAATATTCTGAGGCTAGGGAAATGTTCAGCCTAGCCAAGGATAAAGGATATAAGGAAAATGATTTAAATGAGTTTATGCTGTGGACTGATCTGTATTTACAGAAGATGTTAGTTTGATGGTCTTTAGTTATTATCGCTGTTCTTTTATTTGAGAGGAGTTTTACATTAACTAAAGCATAGGTTCTGTTGGCAAGGCTTGTATAATGAAGCATTACTGGATAGAGTAATAGAACAATATAAAAATGTTAACCGAATAAAATGTAGAATCCGGGATGAAGGCGATATAGGAGGAAATGCCATGCAGATAAATGACGATGTACGGCGTGAGTTTAAACATTATCAGAGTAAGTTTAAGAAAAACATAGAGATATTAATTGAGAAAGGTTTATTGCAGGAAGCAAAAGGCTTGTTGGATAAGTATGAAGAAATAGTACAGGACGATGTGGATATTTATTCCATTAGAGGTGTTATAGCGATAATGGAGGATGATTATGAAGAAGCAGAGCGAGTATTGAACGAAGGAAGATATATAGATTCCTGGAACGGAGATATTCTGTATAATCTGGCATATTTGTATGAAGTATCAGGCAAGGAAGCAATATCGTATTATTTTTATAAACATGCTTATTATGCCTACAAAAATGAAGGAAAAGAAAAAGAATGCAATATTATTATTAACAAACTTAGCGGAGATGTTGAATTTAAAATTCTAATAGGAAGCTGCATAAGACAAAAGCAAGAAATTTTGAATCAATTTCTTAACTCAATCGCAGGATTAGACATCGGAGGATTGCAAGTAAGTTATTATTTTATAGATGATAACGATCAATTAGCTTCCAAAAGAATGCTGCATGAATTTTATCAAAAGAATTCAAACGTTATTGTTTATGAGACCAACGATACAAAGCAATCATATATATGTGATGATAATACGCATCATTGGAAAGAGCAACTAATTTGGAGAGTAGCGGCGTTTAAGGACAGAATTATAAACTATGCCAGACAAAAAAAGTTTGATTATTTGTTTTTGGTTGACAGTGATATAATCCTAAATCCTGCAACTTTAAAACACTTAATAAAAACAGGAAGGGATATTATATCAGAGATATTCTGGACTAAATGGTATCCTAATTCTTTCATGTTACCTCAGGTTTGGCTTAGGGATAGCTATACACAATGTGAAATATCCCGAGAGGAGCGTATCGATACATTTGAATTTATAAAAAGACGAGAAAAATTTCTTAATATGTTAAAAAAACCAGGCATTTACGAAGTTGGCGGTCTCGGAGCTTGTACTCTAATAAGTAAATATGCCATGGATAAAGGAGTAAATTTCAAGGAGATAAAAAATCTATCATTTTGGGGGGAGGACAGGCATTTTTGTATACGAGCGGTGGCTTTAGGGTTGAAGCTTTTTGCAGATACCCATTATCCCGCCTATCACATATATCGAGAAGAAGATTTAGCAGGAGTTGCTGACTTTAAGATAAAAGGGTTTGATGTGAATAAGAAAAAAATTGCACTAGTATATACCAATCTATCAGGCTCGAATGCAGTTGCATTGTACAAGATGATGCCTGAAAGGATAAAGGAAAAGTATGATATTATTATTACTCAATACAACCTTACTGCTGATTTTAGCAATGCAATCCTGAGCAGCGATCTTGCTATTTTTACAGAAGGAAATTATCCGTTCAACCGAAAATTCTACGGGAATAAACCAATAGTAATTGATTTGTGGCATGGTTTTCCAATCAAGGCGATGGGATATGCAGATAAAGGCGAAAAATTCAAAGAACAAACTGGGCAAGTGTGGAAAAATGTTGATTATATTTCCTCTTATTCGAAATTATTTAATGAAATAATGAATAAATGTATTTGTATCGACGAAAAAAAGTATGTAATTACAGGTGCCCAAAGAAATGATTTTTTGTTTTATGCGGACGGCAGACAAAATATACAAAAGATATTTAGAGAAAACTACGAAGGGAAAAATATTATTTTCTATATGCCTACCTACAGGCATACGATAAGGGGAAACAGAACCGAGGGCAATAAAACATGGGACAATCTGTTTGATTTTAATGAATTTTATATTAATGAATTTTGCGAGTTTCTTGAAGATAATAATTGTGTCTTGTTTGTAAAATTACATCCTGCAGAAGAGAAAGCTTTCGTTGATAAGGTACCGTCAACCAGGAATATAAAGTTGATTACAAACGATTTGTTGGCTTCCAGGGGAATTGATTTGTATGAAACACTGAATGCGGTTGATATATTGATAACGGATTATTCAAGTGTTTATTTCGACTTGCTGCTTTTAGATACACCTCTAATCTTTACACCTGTGGATTATGAAAAATACGAACACGACAGAGGTTTTTTGCTTCCTTATGAAGAATGGACACCCGGGCCTAAATGCACATCCCAGGAACGGCTGCAGGAAGAAATTCTAATGTATTTAAAGGATAAAAGATACTACATGAGAGAAAGAAAAAGTGTCCTGATTGAGACTCACACTTATCTTGACGGTAATTCATGCAAAAGGACCTGGGAGTTTATTGAAAGTTTATTGGATTAGGTGAATTAATTTATATGCTGATTTGAATAGTGAATCAATTAGTATATGAAAAAGTATGTATTATAGAGATTAAGTGATATCAAATTATTATCCCGGGGAATTGCTGTACTCTATCAAGTTGTTAGGAGGTGGACCGATGATAAAGGTGATAACATATGGCACTTTTGATTTATTGCATTATGGGCACATTAATTTGCTAAAGAGGGCGAAAAGCCTGGGAGACTATTTAATAGTTGGATTATCTACTGATGAGTTTAACATAATTAAAGGTAAGACATGCTATTTTTCATATGATGAACGGAAAAAACTGATTGAAGCCATCAGATATGTAGATCTGGTAATACCTGAAAAAACTTGGGAGCAAAAAATAAGTGACATAAAAGAATATAAGATTGATATCTTAGTTATGGGTGATGACTGGGAAGGAAAATTTGACTATTTAAAGAAGTATTGTAAAGTTATTTACTTTCCACGGACTCCTGAAATCTCAACCAGTCAAATAAAATATGATTTGAGTTTGGTAAAATAAGAGTAATTTACAGGATATGGGAGTCATGAATTATAGCAAGTTAAAATCCAAACTTTTTCAAACATATGGAATGATTGTATAAACATAATGTCATTATGATAAGGTTTAATGAAAAGTTCGTATTTTGTGTTTTTGGCTGACAGATATGAAGAAATTAATAAGAGGGGCGAAAAAAGCAATTTATTAAGAGGTTGGTATTATGAATAACATCAAGGTATTGACTATATTTGGAACAAGACCTGAAGCAATAAAGATGGCACCGCTTATAAAGAAACTGCAGGAAGAACCTGTTATAGAAAGTTATGCCTGCGTTACGGCGCAACATAGGGAAATGCTTGATCAGGTGCTGGAAATATTTGATATAAAACCTGATTATGATTTAAATATCATGCAGCATAATCAGAGTCTTGTCAGTATAACTGTAAAAGCTTTAAAAGGTTTGAATGGAGTTGTTAAGGAACTTAAGCCTGATATTGTGCTGGTACACGGTGATACATCTACCACATTAGCAGGTTCATTGGCTGCGTTTTACAATAAAATCCCTGTCGGACATGTGGAAGCGGGGCTTCGGACATATGATAGATATTCTCCGTACCCCGAAGAGATGAATAGGGTTCTCACTGCGGATATTGCGGAGATGCACTTTGCTCCAACTGTCAGAAATAAACAAAATCTGATAAAAGAAAACATTACACAAGGAATTTATGTGACAGGTAATACAGTTATAGATGCGTTAAAATATACCGTTTGTACTGAATACACATTCAAAGATCCGATCCTTAAGGATATTGATTTTTCAAAGGGAAGGTATATTTTGCTGACTGTTCATAGGAGAGAGAATCTGGGTATGCCGCTTGAGAACATTTGCAGAGCGGTGAAAAAGCTTGTTCAGGAATTTGATGATGTATATTTTATCTATCCTGTTCATTTAAACCCCATCATAAGGAAAACAGTTAATTCGATTCTGGGGGATACCGAGAAGCTTTATCTGATAGATCCAATTGACGTGCAAGACATGCACAATTTAATTGCAAGGTGTTATATGGTTATGACTGATTCAGGAGGTTTACAGGAGGAAGCGCCAGCGTTTGGCAAGCCGGTACTTGTGCTGAGGAACGAGACGGAGAGGCCGGAAGCAATAGAAGCCGGAACTGTGAAACTAGCTGGAATTATTGAAGATAATATATACAATATGGGTCTTGAGATTTTAGCAGATAAAAATATTTATGAGAGAATGGCCAAAGCTATAAATCCGTATGGTGATGGCAGGGCTTCTGAAAGGATAGTTAATGCCATATTATATGAATTTGGGCGCGGAGAAAAGCCGGAGAATTTTGGTATATAGATTTGCTGTTCATAAAGAGGAATTATGTAATGTAAAAAACTGTTTTTTAGTAAAAGGCAAATAAACATGTACAGAGCATGTTTGTTTAAAAGTACGGCAATAACAATCCTTATTACGCAAATATTTACAAAAACCCAAGTGTATCCCCTAAAGATTTTCCCTTATCTATCCGATAATACTACCAGAGGATATTGAATTAAGAAGGGAGAATCCGGATGCGTGTGGAAGGAGTACATGCAGTTACTACCGTAAAATCAGCACCGAAGGTTCAATCTGAAGCCGGACGGGTAGGAACGAAGGAATCTGATGTCAATATCATAAACAGGCAAAACACTGACAAATCGTTGGATAAAAACATAGATCAAAACGATATTATACAGGCCGTAAAGCAAGCCAACAAAGCTCTTGAGGGGACAAACAGACGTTTCGAGTATTTGATTCATGAACGAACGAATACAATAATGATTAAGGTCATTAATTCCGAAACGGACGAAGTTATACGCGAGATCCCCCCTGAAAAGATACTCGATTTAATTGCCAAGCTGTGGGAGCTGGCCGGAATAATTGTAGATGAAAAGGTATGAAAAAGAGAAGTTTATGCTAGCAACGAAAGGCAAACATAACGATTTTTGTGTTCAGCAGGAACATATGGGTAAAAAGGTATACATTAAACGAGTACGGTATGATCGATAGAAAGTAAGCAGGCAAGGTATTGCTTTTTTGATATTGGGGGGTGAAGGTATGCCTGTGAATTCTGATTACAATAGTTACAATACCGGGACGCTACGCATAGGCGGATTGGTTTCCGGCCTTGATGTGGATTCCATCATCAAGGACCTGATACGGATTGAACAGATGAAGGTGGACCGGATTAAGCAGGAAAGACAACTGGTTGAGTGGCGTAAAGAAGCCTACAGGGAGATAACCAACTTTCTCAGGGCGTTTCAGGATGAGCTTTTCAGCATATTGAACACCGATACGTATATGCTGTCAACAAATACTTACAAGACATACAGTGCAACTTCCAGCAATGAAGCATATGTGACGGCAACTGCCAATGCCGGTGCTATGGAAGGTAATTATATTATTACTAAAATTGAGAGCTTGGCTGCCCCTACTATCATAAAGGGGTTAACCTGGATATTTCCCGAGGACAAGGCTATCGACAGCACGCTAGAACAACTCGACCTGGTTGCGGAAGATAGCAGGGCAGAGTTTTCGATCAACGGAGTCAGGTTTTTAATAGGTACTCCAACGGAAGGGGAGGAACTGCCGGACGACACCGTGGTTGTAGATCCAACCAAGACTACCATGCATCAACTCATGAACCTTATAAACACGAACGACAAAGCGGGAGTCAACATATTTTATTCCAGTATAGAAAAGGGGTTTATACTTCAGTCCAAGGCTACCGGTGCGTCTACTGATATTACACTCAACGATATTTCGGGATCCTTTCTGCAGGATATAGGTTTAGCGGCTTATGGGGCGGAAAAGATATCCGGCACCGATGCCAGAGTGTATTTCGCTAAAATAGGTAGCAGCGATCCTGGCGATCCTGGTAACAATATACTCTGGCAAAGTCCCACCAACACCTTTACCATCGATGGTGTTACTTACACGCTTAAAAATACCACACCGGATGGAACGGTGCCTATTACCATAACAGTTGCACAGGATGTGGATAAGGCATATAACGCCATAAATAATTTTGTGGACAAGTACAACCAGCTTATTGACAGGATAAACGGCAAGCTTAATGAGGAGAGGTTCCGGGATTATCTGCCACTGACCGATGCTCAGAGGAAGGAGATGAGCGAGAAGGAGATAGAGCTGTGGGAAGAAAAGGCAAAGAGCGGGCTGCTTAGAAGCGATTCCATACTTCAGAACATAATATATAATATGCGGCGGGCCTTGAGTGATGCCGTGGAAGAGGTGTGTATAAGTCTGTCGTCTATTGGGATTACCACCGGCTTGTATTTTGAGAGAGGCAAGCTTCATATTGATGAAAGTAAGCTGAAAGAAGCATTGAGAAATGACCTTGAACGGGTAATCGATCTTTTTATAAAAAAATCCGACATCAATTATTCTCCAGACTTGGATTCTGAGTCGCGAACCCAGAGGTATAACCAATCGGGACTTATGTATAGGATTTCTGATATACTCATGGACACCATCCGTACCACCAGGGACAGCAGGGGTAAAAAGGGAATTCTGCTTGAAAAAGCCGGTATAGTGGGGGATATTACCGAGTTTCAGAATTTGATGGATGATGAGCTTAAAAGGCTTGACAGACGGATAGATGCGGCAGTGGAAGCCATGATAAGGCAGGAAAACAGATACTGGGCTCAGTTTACCGCCCTGGAGAGGGCTATTCAGCAGATGAATGCCCAGAGCATGTGGCTTATGCAGCAACTGGGACTTTATCGGTATTAGACAGAGGAGTTTTCAATATAGTCCAGGTTGATATAGCATGGGTCAGGTTAAACTGAGGCGGTTTTGATTAGAGGGCGGCACTTCAGATATCGGTTCTATATAGCGGAAATAAGTCAGTTTTACGGTTTAGCCTGGTAGTACAGGTTGGCTTGGGTAAAAACCCAGCCCACCAAAAAGCGAGTTCCAGGGATATTATTGGAGAAAACATGATTGCCAGAAGTACAATTAAACCTTTGTGCTACAGGGAGGTAATATCACATGGCACTTAACAATCCATATCTGCAGTATCAGCAGCAGAACGTTAATACTGCAAGCCCGGGTGAGCTTGTGGTTATGCTTTATGATGGCTGCATACGTTTTATAAAGCAGGCTATAGAGCACATAAACAATAAAGATCCGCAAGGTGCGCATAATGCCATAATAAGAGTTCAGGACATAGTGCTTGAGTTTATGTCCACTCTGGATATGAATTATGAGATATCGAAGAATTTGTTGGCATTATACGACTACATGTACGGACGCCTTGTAGAAGCAAATATGCAGAAGGATGTGAATATACTTCAGGAGGTGCTGGAGTTTGTGACCGAACTTCGGGATACCTGGGCCGAGGCTGTTAAGCTTACGCGGAAGCAGCTATACAAGCGTACGTATAATGGAGGAATAGGTGGCTGATAATGGTTGATGAATGTGATCTAAGTAGAGCTCTGGCTCTTGCCCGATCAAAGAGAAAACGCCTGGAGGAAATCTTAAATATAACCCGAAAGCAAGCCGAGGTTTTATCGGCGGATAAGGCTGAACAACTTTTGGCATATATAGGCGATAAACAAAGGCTCATTGAGGAAATAGACGCGCTAGACCGGCAGTTTATGGATATATTTGCTCAGATAAGGGAACAGCTGTCTTCAAACGAATATGATGCTAAACGGGCTGATGATAATTTTAAAGAAAACGATTTATACCTTCAATTGCTGGACATGATGGATGAACAAAAGGAACTGCTTAAGACCATCTACGAGCTGGAACAGGAAAATCAAAAACGAGCGATTTCAGCCATTGAAGGGGTAAAGACCAAGCTGAGCGGTATAAACATGGCAAGAAGGGGATATAAGGCCTATAAACAGCCAAATCGCCAGATCGAAGGAATTTTTATAGACAAAAGGGAATAAGTAAAAGCCTTGGCAAAAAAAATATAAGTTAATGGTTGTTTTTTGAAGGCATAGAGTATATAATGTAAGTACATGCTCAATATTTGGTTGTTGGCTTAACCTGGGTCTAAGTCATCTGCTGTAATCCGGCGGATATTTGGTTTGAGTTGCACTTAATTCCGATGGATTATGCAGACCATGGTAGTGCAGGCAGTAGAACCCGATGGTGATATAGCGTTTTTGTTTTGTACCGATCCCGGATTTCCCATAGGAAATAATCCCTGTGGACACATCTCACAAGACATAAACGGTATCCTTGGTCACTTATCCTGTTTCTCTACCCTGCGATTTACCATAGGTCGCAAGGACGTTACTTCTTAATAGGGTATGGACGCGGGGAAAGACCAGTATACCGAATAATGGGCAAGGTAAAATAATATCAAAGTGAGGGATTATTTCCATGTATCAAGACAAAGAGTTAGTTTGTAAAGATTGCGGTGAGACTTTTGTATTTACCGCCGGAGAACAGGAATTCTATGCAGAGAAGGGCTTCCAGAATGAACCTGCCCGATGCAAGCCATGCCGCGATGCGAGAAAGGCAAATGGTAGGAGAGGAAATGGAACCAGAAGAGAGATGTATGACGCCGTGTGTGCAGACTGCGGTGCTCCTGCTAAAGTTCCTTTCGTTCCGAGAGATGACAGACCAGTCTATTGCAGCGATTGCTATCAAAATCGAAGACAGTTCTGAAAATATAATAAAGCATAATTAGGTCATTGAGAAAAAATAAATTGACCGGTTCGAACCCTGGTGATAAAAAACCGGGGTTTTTATTTTTGTATTTGTCGAAAAATGTAATGGATAATAATGGATATTAAGAGTTATTAATGGTTTATCCACAAAAAAAATAGCCAAAAGTCATGTTATGCACAGGGTTATCCACATTATCCACAATAATTTTATTCACATATACACAGTTTGAGAAAAATGTATTAGAAAAATTTGCTATTATATGTCAGACTATCAGGAATTATTTGGTACATAAATATGCATTGATTTTTAGTAAATATTCGTTTATAATTAACAGTAAACAATACAAAATAAGATAAACAATGTAATATGATGGTGGAGAAGTTGGGAGGAGATGTTTTTATGAAACGGATACTTATTTGCTTGCTGGCAGTGGTCCTGGTACTTTCATTTATAGGCTGTTCAAACATAAACACCATGAAAAGAATAAAAGATACCAATAAAATAATATGGGGTACCAATGCTGCTTTTGCTCCTTTTGAGATGAGACAGGGTGATAAGGTAATCGGCATTGATGCCGAAATTGCACAACGAATTGCTGATAAGCTGGGGGTAGAGCTGGTAGTTGAGGATATGGAGTTTGAAGCCCTCATGTCAGCTTTAAAATCCGGAAAGATCGACTTTATAGCGGCAGGTTTTACGGTCAAACCCGATAGGGCCGAGCAGGTATTATTTACCGATACCTATTTCACAGCCGTACAGGTTATAATTGTAATGCAGGATAATGAAGATATAAAGGGTCCTGATGATTTGGTGGGTAAACGGATTGGCGTGCAGAATGCTACTACTGGAGATTTTGTTGCCTCTGAGATCGAAGGTGCTCAGGTTGAGCGTTATAATAACGGCATGGAAGCCGTAATGGATCTTAAGAACGGAAATATCGATGCTGTGATCATTGATAATCTTCCGGCTCAATTGTTAGCAGAGAAGAATCCGGAAGTGAAAATACTGGACGAGAAACCTGCGGAAAATGAGGAATATGCTCTGGCGGTACGCAAGGGCGATACCGAGCTGCAGAAGGTTATAAATGAAGTGCTTAAAGAGATGAAGGAGAGCGGAGAAATAGAAGAGCTGGTAAACAAGTATTCCATTGGTGAATAACAATAGCCAGGGATGGAGCCGGCATAAGCTAGCATTGGGTGAAGCCGATGCTAGCTTATTTCGTTTACCATCGTTGAGAATGTCATGTATTGTTTAGTGGGGAGGGATCAAATACATTGCTGGAGGGAATTTATAAAGTCTTATCTGATGCAATTTTCTTTAACCTTATTCGAGAAGACAGGTATCTTTTGTTTGTAAACGGTTTAAAGGTGTCCATACAGCTTACCGTTATTGCGGCATTATTGGGGGTTATTATAGGCCTTCTCATGGCAGTGGCAAAACTTACGAATAACAGGATACTGAACAGGATAGCAACCGTTTATACTGATGTGATACGAGGTACACCGTCGGTGGTTCAGTTAATAATAATATACTATGCCATTCTGGGGAGCAGCCATCTGCCCAAGCTTTTGGTTGCTTCCATAGCGTTTGGTGTAAATAGCGGCGCCTATGTTACCGAGCTTATACGTGCCGGGATACTGGCCGTCGATAAGGGTCAGATGGAGGCTGCCAGATCTCTGGGCCTTTCATATTACCAGGCCATGCGCTACGTTATTGTGCCCCAGGCCATAAAGAATATACTTCCGGCTCTGGTCAGCGAATTTATCGTACTTCTTAAAGAGACGGCCATTGCTGGATACATCGCTTTGGATGATTTAACCCGGGCAGGAACGATTGTCAGAGGAAGGACCTTTGATCCCTATACGCCTTTTATACTGGTAGCGCTTATCTACCTGTATATTACTTCGATCTTGACAGCTTTCATGGGCAAGCTGGAGAGGAGGCTGAGGCAGAGTGATTAAGGTAGTCGATCTTCATAAATACTTTGGCGATCTTCAGGTTTTAAAAGGTGTCAGCAATGAGATTCATAAAGGTGAAGTGGTGTGTATAATAGGGGCCAGCGGTTCGGGAAAAAGTACCTTTCTACGCTGTTTGAATTTGTTAGAGGAACCAACCAAAGGTGAAATCTATATCGACGGTGTTTCGATTACAGAGCATAAGAAGGATATAAATAAACTGCGGCAAAAGGTGGGTATGGTGTTTCAACAGTTTAACCTGTTCCCACATATGACTGCAATTGAGAATATAATGCTTGCCCCGGTCAGGGTAAAGGGGATGTCGCCGGATGAAGCGAAGAAAAAAGCTATTGAACTTCTGAGAAAAGTTGGTCTGCCGGATAAGGACTATGTTTATCCCAGTCAGCTTTCAGGCGGTCAGAAGCAGAGGGTAGCCATTGCACGGGCGTTGGCAATGGATCCGGAAATCATACTTTTTGATGAACCGACATCCGCCCTGGATCCCGAGATGGTGGGAGAAGTATTGGCCGTAATGAAGCAGCTGGCGCTTGAGGGAATGACAATGGTAGTGGTAACCCACGAGATGGGTTTTGCAAGGGAAGTGGGCAATAGAATTCTGTTTATGGATGAAGGCATTATCGCGGAAGAAGGAACGCCGGAGGAATTGTTTAGCAATCCTAAAAAGGAGCGAACCAAGGCTTTTTTGAGCAAGGTTTTGTAGGAGGAGGAATGGAATTTGAGATCTACCAGGATCGTTTTTATACTTATCGGCATATTGGTCTATGCGCCTATTGTTTTGCTGCAGGGAAAGGCAGTGTACCGACAGTGGAAGGAAGGCCAGAGGCGAAAGGCCTGGTTTAGATCAGGAGCTACCATAGCCATGTGTGTGGTGCTCTTATTGTTCATTATATCACTATATCAATTTACTCTTGGATACCAGGTTCCGCTTGTGATGGAGCGGGTGATGGTAGCTTTTACCCAGAAGCTGGAACAAAATATGGATATGGATCAATACAGGCAGCTGCTGCTTGAAAGCGATGTAATAGATACAGAGTTTCAGGCCATAGATGAAAACGATTTGGAACAGGCAGGGTTTAAAAAAGGTCAGAAGTATACCATATCGATAGGGGAACAGGCATTCGACAGCGACAATGGGGATAGCGTTGTAATGTACGCATTGCATAAGAGTGGGGAAAGCAGTATATATACAGCTGTGGAATTCAAATTGTATCAGAATAAGTGGAGAGCCGTGAAGCATTGGATTGTCGATGAAGAAAAACAAAATGAGATCTCGAGTATGAAATATTTTGCAATAAAACGTTAAATGTCTGTTTTTTTATCCATCATACATTGAAGGTATTGAAGTATTAGATTGTCTAGTTCTTTGTTGAGCTGTTGAACCTTTTGATCGCTAAAATTGAAACAGGTTAACAGGAGAATGTTGTTTAATTCCTCCTGTTTGGTTTTAATTTCATGAATAAGATGGTCTCCTTCCATATTTCTTGTTTTCCTTCCTTTTATCGTCACATATTTTTCTTATGGTTCGTTGTAAAATTAAATGCAACACCAAAAAAATTATAGAACCATAGTGAGAAATCCTG
>LFSE01000077.1 GCA_001513075.1 Clostridiales bacterium DTU074
AAGGACAATTTAATGTGCTGTTTTTTGATGATTTTGAGATGAAATAATTTGATTTTTCACACAGAGTTGAAGGGAAAGAAGGGCTGAAAGAGCTGGAAAAACAGTTGGAGATACAGACAGCCTCTATACAAAAGCTGGCCACTGATTTGAGTGAGGAGATGGGACGCAAGTTCGATATCTCCTTACAGGAAAATCTTTCAGTGGTTACCCAAAAGCTTAATGAGCTTATAATGCAGATACAAGCGAGTTTTGAGAGTTCCTTGCTTGATAAGATATCTCCTGCATTGGAGCGAATGAGCATAGTTTCCGAGCGTCTGGGGAATATGCAGGAGGTAGCTACCAATCAGTTTATAAGCAATACTCTTTCTAAAATGGAAGAAATTATTAGCATGGGAACGCAGAGAGAGCTGCAGAGATTGCAGCAGAGTCTTGAAACCGTGATAAACAGAAACCAGGAATTTATAAATCAGTTTACTGCCGGAATGGAAAATATGCAAAATATAATAGTATCTCAGGAGACCTTGCTTGAGCATACCAACGATTCAGCAGGTACGCTCTTTTTGACAGCCGAAAACCTGAAAGATCTGCAAAGAGAGATAGATAAGTTGTTGTCAGATATGTATTTTATAAATTCCAATAACGATGCTTCCATTGAAAAATTGCAAGCTTCAATTCAAAAGCTTGATAACTTTCTTGTAACTCAAGGTTCTATCACAGAAAAGCTGGCTGACATGGTGCAGAAAACCCATGACCTAGGTTTGGCACAGCAATCTTATGCGGAGAGTTTAAGCAGGTTTTCAGAGAATGTGTATAATGAAATAGCAGCTGTGGGTAGTTTAATACAATCCATAACTGATAGCATGCGCCAATACAAAGAGGATTTCGAAAGGATACAATCCCTTACTTTGGGTACATCGGAAGGATTTAGTGCTCAATTTGACGCTTTGTTGCAGGGTTTTGATCATACCACAAAACAACTGAAACTCTCTTTACAGGAGATTGAAAGCAAAATAATTGACAGAGTGGAAACAATAAGCAAAAATATTGTTGATACCATAGTTATAATGGAAGGATTTTATTCCAGAGTTGATGATCTCATTGAATATATGGAATCTTTTTCCGAAACAGAACGATCCACTCAGGAGCTCTGGCTACAGTATCGGGAATCCTTCGAAGATTTGCACGAGAAAATAACCAGCGGTGTTACGGCTTATTCTGAAAAGATTACTTCCACCACAACTGAGTTATTAAGGAGAATATGATATGAGGATTGCAGTGGCTGTTAGATATTTAAGGGAAATGGTAGAATTGCTCAGTTCACAAATTGAAGAGATGAAATCACAAATGGAAGACATGACTGAAACCCTGTCGAGGATTTTACAAAATAATCGTGTCTAATCATATAAGAGGATGAGTGCTGATGTTTAATAGAGTTATAAAAAGGGTGGCTAACAAAGAAGAGGAAGTAAATTACTGGCCTTCATACAGCGACTTGATGGCCGGCATCCTTATAGTATTCATGTTGCTTTTTATATATATATTTGCTGGTTATCAGACAGATAAACAAAGAAGGGAAATAGAACATGCTACAGCTCAGCAAGAACTTAAGAAAAAGGACCAGGAACTTGAAAGAACAAAAAAAGAATTGGGAGAAACTCGCCAAAGAGTAATTGAACTGAGCAGCACCAAGGAGAAGATTATCGATCTTCTTCGGGAAGAATTCGAGAAAGAGAATTTAAAAGTTGAAATAGACGACGATACCGGAGCTATTAAGTTAAAAGATAGTATACTGTTTGATACAGGAAAGAGCATTATCAAAGAAGAAGGAAAAAAGTTTTTGCAAAAATTTATACCAGTGTATGTGAGGATATTGTTGGGGAATTCTGAAGTCCAACAGCAGCTGGCGGAAATAATCGTTGAAGGGCATACCGATGATGTTGGGTCATATTTGTATAATTTGGACTTAAGTCAGGATAGGGCTTTTAATGTGGTAAAGTATTTATTGGGAGAGGAATTTGACTATGAATACAAAGAGGAGTTGAAAAAATATATTACCGCAAATGGCAGGAGCTTTTCAAAACTTATCTATGATGAAGATCAGAATGTGGACAGGGATAAAAGCCGTAGGGTGGAATTTCAATTTCGCTTGAAAGAAGAGGAAATTCTTATGGAGATCAAAAAACGGTTGGAAGAGGTTGAATAATGAGTATGGAGCTTTTTCTATTTCCAAATTTTGAACGGCTAAAACCTCAATATATTGAACGGTGTGTATATGAACTGCAAAGGGCTTCGCACGACTTGGAAGGTAATATTGAAAACAGGGCAAAGGAACGCTATGAAACAATCATTGAGAAGATAAACAGGAGGGAACCTTTGCTGAAAAAAGACTATTTGGTATTGGCCTTTTGTTTAAGCAGACTTGAGAGTGAAGGTTACCTGAATATTTTTTATAAATTATTTCGAAAAAGCATAAAGTCCTTCAACGGAGTTTCTTCTTTTGTAAGGCCGTTTGCCTCATATATATACAATAATGGACTAAATGAAAACACACGTAAAATATACAACCTTTTCAGGAGAATAAGACCAAAACTGCCTGACAAACCCAGGTATGGAGTTATTAGTCAGTTACTGCTATATAATAAAGATTTGGCGGATTTTTTGGAAGAGATAAAAATCAACATACAGAGCAAAGAAAGTATAGTTGATATTGGGAAATACTGTCATAATATATTTATGAAGGATAGTGATAAAGCTTATTGTCATTATATTATTGATTTTATTGTTAGCAATCACAAAAAGCGGGAATTATGGCCGGAATTTAGGCGAATGGTTGAAGTCATGGATTTTGAAGATAAGAAAAAAGTATTTGCAGGTATTTTGCGATGTTACATTGACAACTATGAAATAGAAAGCTATCCACGCAACTGGTTTGAGTTTATAGGGATGGAATTAAGGGAGCCGAATGATCAGTATAATAAACGCTGGGATGGAATGGATGAGGAAAAGGACGTTTTTCGGCGATGGCTTGCTTATTCTAATGTACAGGATTTCTTTGTAAATAAAATAAAAGGTGGAGATCGCAGGCGTTGCAATTTCTGGCTGCAATATGTCGATTGCATGTATAGAGTAAAACACTATCGTGATGCCAATATGGCGCTGGTTATGGAATTTAAACACCACATTATAGTAGAGTTCGCCCAACAGAGCAATGCCTGTTATGTGTATTCTAAGGAGCATTTGACTATAGAAGAAATTGAAGAAAAACTGAAACCCGGCGTGCTAACTTCTACAGAAAAAATTAATTTCTTAAAAAATCAAAGTCTTCGTATGACCAGATTATTACATCGGGGAAATTGGGAATATGATTTTACCGCTTATTTACACCGCTTAGGCTATAGAAAGGAGAGGAGAGCGCATTGGGATTCTTTCAGAAGATAATCAGAATTTTTGATAAAAAACCCGATTCTATAAGTTGGGATGTTGACTACACAGACGACCACATACTTTTGTCTGCAGATGTGGATATTGATAAATATCCCGATATACTAGAAATTATAGATATGTACAACATAGAAAAACGGGGAAACACGCTCTTCATACCTTATGATATGGTATATGAACTGTATTATGATGAAAACAACATTGAAATAGATTTATATAAAAAGTTTGGATTGCCGCCCATTTTTAGAGGGTTTTTAAAAGTGATGAACAGAAATAACTTTATTCAGGATAAAGAGGTTTTCTATCAGTATGAGCTGGAAGGACCTGACACATATACAAAGAGTGGAGGGTCTCGGGGACTATACACCATTGAAAAGGGGAATGTGGCCAAATCGTTTGTTGCCGGAAAATATCGCATATTGCCGGAAAAAGTCTATAATTTAATAAAAGAAATAGACAAGTACGATTCCAGCTATGAACGAAGAAGCAGCGTAGCTGATCAATTTGAAATGTTACGAAACATTAAAAAGTGCGCTGATGAAGCAGATGTTGTTTTAAACAAACGCTTGGAAGAGGAAAACATGCCGGTTATAGTAGATAAAATAAAGATAGATATTCGCGATGACGGAAAGGTTCTGGAAATTTTGCCTCGCTTTGTTGAAGATGAAAGCGTAAATAACCAATTGCTGGAGAAGATTTACGATTATGAAAATGTTAAAGACTTTTATAGTGCCGATGTTGATGGGAAACGGACTAAATTTGTTATAAAGCACAAAGACTCCTTAAAAAGGGTTATTGACAACCGGTATAATAGCGGAGAAAAGCGGTTAGATTTCTTTTCAGGCACTCATCCCATCATGGAGGATGAGAACATTGATTTATCAGAGTTTGGTCCCAGAGTGGTTGGAATTGGCTATTTAAAATACCGCAGCTACTCCCTGCCTACAACTTCTCACGATATTGACTGGTTTGAAAAGGATAATGACTTACCACATTTTTATGCAGATGATGAGAAAGTAGTATTAATCCCTGATGACATGATAAAGCTACGAAATTTACAAATAAATATGCAAAAACGGGGAGAGCGTAAGGCTGAAGTCAGCTTTATATCAGAATCCGGCAGGGAAGTTAAGACTATCATGACCGATAACGATATTAATAATGAGTATGATAAACTAAAGAATTCTATAAAAAAGCCGTGGGAAATTGAAAGTGAATCAGCTTTGCGCGATATTATCAATTTAATTGAAAAGGATCCCAATGCTCTATATGTTGCATATAAGGGTAAATATATCGACACCTCCTATGGGAAAAAAGCCTTTGAAGATCAATTAAGGGAGTTAAGGAGAAGGAAGAAGGAAGGAGAAAAAGGCAAAAAAAGCTTGTTAATCGTTGATAACATCGAACGCAAGGAATATGTTGAGGGTACGAAAAGGACAGTTAAAATAAAAGAAGCTGAGGTCCCATCAGGTTTAAAAGAAGGAATTGAGCTTTTTCATTATCAAAAAGAAGCTTTAGCATGGCTTCAAAACCTCTATCTTTCAAATCCAATAAACGGTTTCCTATTATGCGACGATATGGGGTTGGGGAAAACCCTGCAGCTGTTGGCATTTTTAGGTTGGCTTAAAGAAAGGGGTGAGCTATCTCCAACTCTGGTTGTTGCGCCTTCAACTCTCCTTAACAATTGGGATAATAAGAATGGGACAGGAGAAATCCAGAAATTCTTTAAAGAAGGCTTTTTTGATACCTATAAGTTTAGAGGGAGATTATCTGAAGATGATATAAAAATATTGAGAAAAAAAGATATTGTCTTTACCAACTATGATTCTTTACGAATAAACAGCATAGCGCTTGGTAGAATTCACTGGAGATGTATGATTTGTGATGAAGCTCAGATGATAAAAAATCCTCAGACATTGGTTACGGTAGCCGCCAAGGGACAGCATGCTAATTTTAAGATAGTGTGCAGTGCCACGCCTATAGAAAATACTCTGGTGGATCTATGGAATCTGGTAGACTACAGCAAACCGGGATTGCTGGAATCGCTCACTGAGTTTCAGAGAAAATATGTAAAGAAAACCAGTGGTAAAGTCTCTCAAGCGGAGCTAAAAAGGGTTAACGACCAGCTCTATGACAGGATAAAGAACTATTATATACGTCGCGATAAGGCCGTTCTTCCGCAGGTACTGCCCAGGAAAAAGATAAGGATCTACAAAAAGCCGGCAAATCAAGTCGAACTGGATGTTATTGATAGACTGAAGAAGCTCGAGGGTAATAAGCTCACATTGATACAGAATATGATCACTGCATCCAGCCATGTCGATTTGATCACCGAAAACAACATATTTAGTATGCCTCCGGAAGTCCTTGTTCGACACTCATCTAAACTACAGCTACTCAAGGCTATTTTAGACGATATACGAAGCAAAGAAGAGAAAGCCCTTATATTCACACGCTCAATAAAGATGCAACAAATATTGTATAAGGTTATACGTTTCTGGTATGAAATGGAAGTTAGAATTGTTAACGGAAGCGTTCAGGAAAGCAAGAGAATAGCTATTATTGATCAGTTCAAAAAGAAAGTCTAAATTGCAAATTCGATTGAAAGGATAAAAGCTAAGCTTGAAATCTATGGATGATGGTAGTGTAATGCCTAATATTTTACACTTATTTGCCATAAATATAAGGCATTTAATATACGTAAAAAAAATAACATTTTGGAAGCTAAGATGAGTCATAAAATAGGAGCGGATAGGGAGATAAAGCTAAATATCAGTTTTAGCAAGACAAAAAAGGATAAAAATGATATTGAACGACGTCCTGATTATATATTGGAATTTCACTTGAATAATTATAAAGAAAAAAGTACAAGAAGCTTTAAAGCGTATATTGATGCAAAATATAGAAATTATAATGAACAAGGCAAATGTGAATGGACTAAAGACTTGAAAAGTATAGCATACGAAAAGTTTTATAAGGGTTTGGATTCTCAGATAGAACCATCTCATATATCATTTATCGTTCACCCAAATGCTGATAAGAATTGGGTATTTTTTGGCGGATATGTTATTAACAGCATATTAAACGAAGACTTAAAATCGGAAAATAATTCATCTGACCATAAAAACAACGAAGGTTTAGAGTGGCAAGATAATCCAACTGACCATAGAGTAGGAATATTTGCACTTGTCCCCGGTAAAATAATTTATTTTAAAACATTCATGAAAATGATATTAGAGTATCATTTACAACTATATGATTATTGCTGAAATTGCGGAGCTCAACATCATCTACTTGTAAAGCATGCATTTAATTATCATACTCCCATGTCGAACAATTATCCTTGGTACGTTGAATGTTCAAAATGTGAACAACATTGACTAAAAAAAGTACGAAGCACTTTTCGTATAAAAGAATTTAAGGTATTATAATATAGTATTCTCATGGTACGGAGCTTTACCAATTTTTTATATAGAATTTTGTCAAGTTGAAACATAAAGCCCGAAAAAAGCATATCGAGAGGCAAATAACATAACATGAAAGATAAAGGCTAGGAGGTTTGATCGTGCTAAAAATTGTTCATCTAGTATCCGGAGGAATAATCACAAACTATAAGTGCTCATCAAAGTGCAGACACTGCAGCTATTCCAGTTCTCCCAAATGGCCCGATGAATATATGACGCCATCCATGGCCGATGAAATATTCTCTGTACTAAAACGACTGGGCTGTTACTCCGTCCATATTGGCGGAGGTGAACCTCTTCTTAAGCACGATAAAATACTGGCCGTCCTAGAGGCTGCTCAAAGAAATAATATTGGCATAGAATACATTGAAACCAATTCATCCTGGTACAAGGATGAAACATCGGTAATGGCCGTTCTTAAAGAGCTTAAAAAGCATGGAGTACATACTTTGCTGATATCCATAGATCCGTACCACAATGAGTATATTCCTTTTTGGAAGGTCAAGGCTTTAATTCGTGCCTGTTCAAAGACAGGAATGAACGTATTTCCCTGGCTGATGGAATTCTGGGATGATATAGATACAATGGATGACCGCAAACCCCATTCCATGGATGAATACATACAACTTTATGGACGGGATTATCTGTTGCAGTTGTATAAAAGGTACGGGCTCAATTTGAAAGGACGGGCTCTAAAGACGTACAAACCGATGATGAAAGAACAGCCCTTTGAACAAATCCTGAAAGAATCAAAACCCTGTAAACTGTTATCGGGGATTTATCACTTTCATGTTGATCTGTACGGCAATTTTGTCCCCCAGTCATGTCCCGGTTTTTCAATTCCCTTGAGGGAACTGATGCAAGGGGCTGATCCCAATAAATACCGGATATTTTACAGTTTGGAATCCGCCGGCATAGGAGGCTTTGCTGAGTTGGCAATGAAGGAATACGGATATAAACCAAAAGCACGGTATGCCGGGAAATGCGATCTCTGTTATGATATGCGGAACTATCTGGTTTTGGAATTGGGATTGGATCTTCCCGATCTGAAACCAGAAGGGCATTATAAGTATCTCTGATTAAGACTTTCCTTTAATTAAACTCATGCTTTGTTTTCCAAAGCATAATATACATTAGGAAGGAGAGAAATATATATTATGAAAAATAAGTTACATGGTATATTTCCGGCGCTTATTACACCCTTTGATGAAGAAGGGAAAGTTAATGAAAAATCCCTTCAGGAACTGGTCAGAATGAATATAACAAAAGGAGTAAACGGCTTTTACGTTGGCGGAAGCACGGCGGAAGCTTTTCTGCTGACTTTGGAAGAACGAAAAATCATATTGGAAATTGTGGCGGCCGAATGTAAGGGACAGTATCCAATAATATCGCATATCGGATGTATCAGCACCGAACAGGCTATCGAACTGGCAAAGCATGCTGAAAAAGTAGGAGTGGATGCCATCTCATCCATACCACCTTTTTATTACAAGTTTTCCTGGGAAGAGATAAAAAGCTATTATACGGATATTTTAAACAACGTAGATCTACCCATGATCGTCTATAACTTTCCGGCAGCTTCAGGGGTAGACCTGTCCAGTGGAGCTGCAAGAGTTCTGTTTGAAGATGAAAGGATAATAGGGGTAAAGCATACCTCCATGGATCTGTATCAATTGGACAGGTTGAAACATATTTCTCAAAGATTGGTTGTTTTTAACGGGCATGACGAGGTGTTTTTGGCAGGTATATCCATGGGAGCGGATGGAGCTATAGGAAGCACCTATAATTGTATGGCGGATAAATTCGTTAAGATATACACCTTATACAAAGAAGGCAGGATGCAGGAAGCCAGAGCTTTGCAGACCGCTGCCAACGATGTTATTGAGGTTTTGCTCCAGGTTGGTTTATTTGCAGGTATTAAATATATACTGAGCCTGCAGGGCATTGACTGCGGTCAAAGCAGAAGGCCTTTCAAGCCGCTTACAGAAGCAGAAAAAGAGAGAATAAGAAATATATACAATAAACTATATGGTATACAATAGAAAAAAAGTTAAGTTAAAAAAGAAGACAGTATTGTTGTAAATTGGCTTTTGAAAGTTACATTCTTCCTTTGCACATTAATCCTTTTATGACCGGTTCAAGACGAGAAAATAGCAGCACACGTACGCGGACATATACAGAAATGCGTATTAGAATAAGTCTACGTGGTTAAAAGGAGGTTTTTATTGTGCCGATTCAAAAATTTACAATAAGCCGGGATGACAGTATATATGAGGCATGGCCGGACGTTGTATTGACAAAACATGGCAAGCTGATATGTGTGTTTTCCGAATGTACGCATCATGGCGACAGATCCTATACCCGGCTTGTATTAAAAGAAAGCATGGATCGGGGAAGAACTTGGAGCCAAAAGATACCATTGACCGAGGGAACAAAGGGATTGCTCTACTGGGACTGCGCAAGGGTTTCCAGGCTAAGGGATGATCGTTTGGCAATAGTGTGCGATAAAGTACACGGAGAAGGAGAATCGGGCGGCAAAATATATCTGTGGTTTGGCGACACACAAGGGGAAAAATGGGAAGGGCCTATTGAGACACCTGTAACCGGAATTGTACCTGACAAACTTTGTGAATTACCATCTGGCAGATGGATATTGGCAGCTCATGATAAGAGCGAAAGACATGGATATTTGGAACAGCGCATGTGGTACTCTGACGATAAAGGTAAATCATGGATAGGGCCTGTTACTGTAGCCAGCAGGGAAGGGCTAAATTTATGCGAAGCGTCCATCCTTCCTTTACCCGATGGTACCTTGGTTGCTTTTATGCGGGAGAATTCCGGAGAAGGTTGGGATTGCTACAAATCAATATCTGTAAATAATGGGGAAAGTTGGGAGGGTCCATACCGGGTGCCTTTGCCCGGCTGTCATCGACCGGTAGCCGGTATGCTGAAAAGTGGGAGAATTCTGATAACATATCGGTTTATGCAAGGAGGAAAGGGCTGGCTGGGAACTTGGACACAGAATTTCTTTGCGGCATTAACGGATGTAGAATCTGCAAGGGCGCGTGATAGACGGGAACAATGGACCAGAATCATGCCCATCGATTTTGACAGGAGTCCGGTATCCGATTTGGGCTATTCCGGCTGGGTGCAATTTGAAGACGGAGAAATATATATTGTCAATTATATCGTAGACGATGCTCCTAAAGCGCAGATAAGAGGATACAGCATAACTGAAAAGGATTTTATTTTGGAATGATGATCAAATGAGCAACAGCTTTTTGTAAAATGTTTTTATCAGCCCGAAAAGGTATATTTTGTATTTATTTGCTTGGTTTTATTACCTGGCGTGAAAGTCTTCCAATAAAACATATACCGAGCTTGAAAAATCTGACGGGATACACTACTATGATTGAATAGCTCGGGCGGCAGTTAACATAATTTGATTAAGGTATGAAAGAATAATAGGGGAGAAGAAACAGTAGAATGCTTAAAAATAACCATTTCCGATGATTTAAAACCGGGGAAATACAGGTTTTCTGTCGGTTTATTTGAAGATGATGTCTCCATACAGATCGGAATAAAGGAAAATTTGTATAAGGAAGGTTTTTATGAAGTTACTACGGTGGACATTGTAAAAGATGATTATCTGGGTTAATTATCTTAGGCAGATAAAACCTTCACATTGGACTCATTTTATATATCGATAGTTATATATCGATAACACCTTATACAAAGGTGATTAATATAACAAAGGAGAGGTGTACCAATTATGACTAGCACATATTTTTTGTATACCAAAGAAAAACTGAATGAGATCTCCTTTCCTCTGGGAGGAATAGGCGCCGGATGCATTGGCCTGGCCGGAAACGGCAGATTAATTGATTGGGAGATCAGGAATCGGCCCAATAAAGGCAGCTATAACGGCTATTCCCATTTTGCCGTAAAGGTAGAAAAGGATAGCCGAGTTATTGATGCACGGATTTTAAACGGAGATCTGCATCCTCCTTATTCGGGCAGTTTTGGAGAAGGCCGTTATAAGAGCTTCGGTTTTGGCCCGCCCAGGGCTTATTTATCCGGAGTGCCCCATTTCACAGATGTGGAATTCCAGGGAGAGTTCCCCTTTGCCAACCTCACATTTAAGGATAACACATTTCCCGGGAAAGTATCCATGACAGCATTTAATCCTTTCATTCCGCTCAACGATAAAGATTCGAGTCTGCCTGCGGCATTTTTTGAAATACAGGTGGAGAACACGACAGATGAGCCTCTCGATTACACTCTGGTATCCTGTATTGGAAATATAAACGGTCGGAATATCGGGTATAACAAGTTCACTCAAGGCGGTCAGGTCAAAGGAATAAGAATGGGGTGTCGCGGTGTTGAGCCGGATGATGTCCGCTTTGGAGAGCTGAGTATAGTTACCGATGCCCAGGATATCAGCTATCAGGAGTACTGGTACAGGGGAAGTTGGTTTGATGATCTGGAAATGTACTGGAACGACCTGAGTACTCCAGGAAAATTCACCAACAGGACATATAAGGGTGAGGAAGAAGCTCGTACAATTGGTTCCGGTAATGAAATAGACATGTGCACGCTGGCTGCCCACTTTCATTTAAATCCGGGCGAACGCAAGAGAGTTCGTTTTGTTCTGACCTGGTATTACCCCAACTGTTATACCTACTGGAAACAGCAAGATCAAGGGCAAAGCTGCTGCAGCGGTTGTGAACCATACACAAAAGCCCAATGGAAGAACTACTACTCATCCTTGTTCAAAGATTCCTTTGACTGTGCCCTTTATGCCCTTGAAAATTGGGATCGGTTGTATGAGGAAACGATGTGCTTTAAAGAAGCCTTGTTTTCCTCAACCCTTCCAGAGGTTGTGATAGATGCCATTTCGGCCAACATATCGATTTTGAAAACACCTACCTGCTTGAGATTGGAAGATGGTTCCTTTTACGGTTTTGAAGGCTGCCATTGTGATTCAGGTTGCTGCGAGGGTTCCTGTACCCATGTATGGAATTACGCTTATGCACTGCCGTTCTTGTTCCCCAACTTGGAACGCTCCATGCGTGAGTTGGATTATCAATATAATCTGAATGAAGACGGGGCGATGTCCTTTAGGCTACAGCTCCCGCTGGGAAGCAGGCGGTGGGAATTCAGACCCTGCGCTGACGGCCAATTTGGCGGCGTTTTGAAGGTTTACAGGGAATGGAAGATATCCGGGGATACCGAGTGGCTGCGGGAACTCTGGCCTTCAGTAAAAAAATCCATTGAATACGCCTGGTCCAAAACAAACAAGGACAGGTGGGATCCCGAACAGACAGGCGTTTTAACCGGACGCCAGCACCACACCCTTGACATGGAGCTCTTTGGCCCTAACTCATGGCTGACAGGTTTTTATTTGGCAGCTTTGAAAGCAGGGGCGGAAATGGCCGAACATTTGGGAGAAGTAAAAACCGCACAGGAGTATCTGGAAATATTTCGTCGGGGCAAAAAATGGGTAGACACCAATTTGTTTAACGGTGAATACTATTACCATCTCATCAACTTGAACGATAAATCCATTCTGGAGCAATTTGATGAGGGTAAGGATGATACCCTGATTGGCGGTACAACGGCGGACACTTACTGGAATCAGGAAAAAAGCGAAATCAAATATCAGGTGGGTGAAGGATGTCATATAGACCAGGTGCTGGCTCAATGGCATGCCAACTTGATTGGTTTGGGTGAGATTTTCAGTCCCGATCAGGTTCGAAAGGCCGTCTATTCGGTTTATCAATACAATTTTAAGAGCATGAGGAATGTCTTTAATCCGTGCAGGGTATTTTCTCTTAACGATGAAAAAGGAGTGTTGATCTGTTCCTACCCGGAAGGTAGGCGGAGACCAGCAGTTCCCGTCCCGTATGCCCAGGAGACCATGAACGGCTTTGAGTACCAGATAGCAGTCCATTTGATTCAGGAAGGATACATTAAAGAGGGCTTGGAAATCGTTGAAGCAATTCGTGACAGGTACGACGGATACAAGCGTAATCCCTGGAACGAAATTGAGTGTGGAAGCAACTATGCCAGATCCATGGCCAGCTACTCGCTGCTTTTAGCCTTGTCAGGCTTTACCTTTGACATGGTCAAAGGCATTATAGGCTTTAGTCCGGTGGTGGACGACGGGTACTTTAAGGTATTTTGGTCGCTGGATTCAGGCTGGGGCACTTTTGAAAGGTCGGGCAACAAGGCAGAGCTTAAGGTGCTGTACGGTTACCTGGATTTAAAGGAGTTGCACTTACCCTTTATAGAGAACGAAACCATAGAAACGATTTTGCTGGAAGATGTCCCTGTAGAATATAAAAAGGATGGCGGAAACATAAAATTTGCTGATGTTGTAAGGATTAAAAAGGGCTCTAAGCTGGTGATTAAGTAGCTTAGAAGGAGTGATTTAGGTGAAATGGTCAAGGGAAGAGTACATTGAGCTGATGACTTTCGGCCAAGTTGAGAGGCAAATGTTTGTAGAGCTTTTTGGACCACTGGTCGGCTTGGAAGACGAGTGGCGAAAACATGGAGCTTCCGAGGATGAAATAGATTTAACGGGATTCGATTGGGATTATGTTCCAACAATTGATTGCGGGGGCAATACCGGTATCAGGGGAGGCTTTACACCGCGGATAATAGAAGAAAATGATCAATACATCATCCAAACCGATGAGTACGGAAGAAAAACAAAGCTATACAAAGGGGTAGCCACTATACCGCTACCCCTCGATTATCCCGTTACCGATATGGATAGCTGGCTAAAAATCAAACCTCTTTTTGAATTCCACGAGGATCGCATAGATTGGGATAAGATGGCTGAAGCGAAAAGGGCACAAGCTAAGGGGACGCTGGTTATAGCGGGAATTCCGGGCGGATTTGATCTTCCCAGACAACTGATGGGAGAAGAAGGGGCATGCCTCTGTTGCTACGAAAATCCGGAGCTGATGAATGATATTCTTGAAACTGTCAGCAATACCGCCTTTCAAGTGTTGGATAGGATAAGCGATTATATAACCATTGATCAATTGTGCGTTCATGAAGACTTGGCGGGGAAATCCGGTTCCCTTGTCGGCCCCAACATAATTCAAAAATTTATCAAACCCTATTACAGGAGAATTTGGGATATGCTGTCCTCCAAAGGAACTAGGCTTTTCTCCCAGGATAGCGACGGCAATATAAATTCCGTTATAGATGCCTTCCTAGACTGCGGTGTAAATATAATGTACCCCATGGAACCAGCTGCGGGGATGGATGTTGTCGAATTGAGGAAGAAATACGGAAAGAGGCTTGCATTTAAGGGGGGTATAGATAAACATGTTCTTAGGAAGGACAAAAAAGCCATCCGCCAGGAATTAGAGTATAAAATGCAGCCTGTTATGCGGCAAGGTGGGATGATATTTGGGCTCGATCACAGGATACCCAATGGAACCCCTTTGGAAAACTATCGATATTATGTTAATACCGGGCGGGAAATCCTAGGCTTGCCGCCTATAGATAAAAAAAGCAAGGGATGGGGGCGGATGGCCTTTTGAAACGTTGGATGATTTTTGTATTGGAATTTATGTTTGGATGAATAACAACGCTCCTTTCTGAACTAAACCAGCAGCATAAAATCAGAAAGGAGCGTTTTGCTTTACAGGGAGTGTTTTACTTAACGACAATCAAAAGCAAACATTGTTATTTACCGGTAAATACCTTTTTGACCACATCAAAAGCAGGTTTTTTACTTCCATCAATGCGAATCAGGCCCCAGGCAGTTTCACACGGGCAGTCCGCCTGACCGCAATAAAAGCATCGTTCGGAATCACTCAGACAATAGATAACGGCGCCTCCCAAATACGGGTTTTCCAAAAGTCGCGGCAAAAGGCTAGCAAAAAAGGTAGCCTGCCCTTCTTCGGTATGAGGGATATCATTTTTTACCGGCCATTTTTTCAGAAGATGCACCATGCCGGCTATGACGCACTGCAGTTTGTCCTCTGGTGCGCAGGCCCTGGCCTTCTCAGCAATCTGTTCGGGCAACTTATCAATCAATGCATCCAGATCGGATATTGCATCCTGAATACTGTCAATGCCAAGGGTTTTCAGATAAGCAGTTGCTTCGGCTTCCGGCTTCTCCATCATGTCGCCCTTCGAAGCAAAGCCAAACTCCATTAGAATAATAGGTTTTTGAATTGCATGATAATACTGGTCTATTTTTTCACAGTAGGTGTCCGGCCCGCCGCTGCTCCAGGTACCGGCATACAGATCCAAACCAACATAATCACAGCCACCCGTTTCCTGTTCAATCTGCATGCAAAGGGAAAGCCACTCATCAATCAAGCTGTTATGTCCCACGGCTGCCGCCGGATTTCCCTCTTTGATACCCTTTATACATGCAACCAGGAAATCCTTTGCCTGTATTTCGTTAAGTGGCGCCCGAAAATGCTGAATGTGCATCTCGTTGGTAGCCTGCCAGCAGGTTCCTATGTCTTTAAAATCCTCAGCCAGAAAAGCACATATTTCTGAAACCCGTTCCAGACCTTTCCGGGTGGTTACATCAATACCCGCTTGTATAAACTTTACAGGATAAGGTGTGATACATATATTCCGGATTCCGTTTGCATCAAACATTCTGCTTCTTTCCTTAAAGTCCAGATAGTGCTGCGAAAGCTTTCCATCCGGCTCATAGGGAAAGGGAACATCGCGCCTAACCCATTCGATACCTGCCTCCTTGAGCAGTCCAACATTGTCATTTGGGTGGCAGATTCCCTTGATAAAGCCACCCGTCTTTTGATAAAGCACTGACAGATTTTCATTGCTCATGTGTAGTTCCTCCATTTTAAGTTATTCTGAAGTTTTGAAATATTTACAGGATATAATATCTATAAAGTGATTATAATACATGCATTGTCCTTTGTCCATCTATCGGGGCGGTTTTGGAGAAAACCCGGCCCTGTACTCTCAATCATAGCATTCAGCAAAAGTATAACAGGGCCTTATCATAGTAAGAAGACAATCGATTGCAATTGAAGAAAAAGTCCAAACCCACTTAAAAGTACAAAGGATTTGTGATATAAAATAAGACATACAAAATAAATTACACAAGGAGGCAATTTAACATGGAACAAACACAACATAACAAAACGGAGTTGTTATTTCTGGGTACGGGTGCTGCCGACTGGCTGGAACCCAAACCATCCGGGAAATTTAGAGGATATTCAAGTCTCCTGGTGGATAGGCATATATTAATCGATTGTACTCATACAGCTATTTCAAAAATGGAAGAACTGGGAATTGGCCTTGATGAGGTGTCGGATGTCCTTATAACTCACAGCCACGGTGATCATTTTGACAAAGAGGCAATTCTAAAACTGGCCGATGTAAGAAAACAGGCTTCCAAAAGCCCGCTTATCCTGCATGCGGAAAAGTCATGGATTTCATCCATTTCATCCGACAATTTAGCTGTAAACCCGCTGGAAGTATGGAATACAGTAAAAATAGCAGGGTATACGGTATTACCGTTGCCGGCCAATCATTCGGGAGATTATGAATATGAGACCGGGATTCATTATTTGTTCCAAAATGAAAGGGTAGGCTGGCTGTATGCAACCGATGGCGGCTGGATGCTTGCCAGAACATGGCATGTTCTCAAACAATATGAGCTGGATTGCTGGGTAGTGGATTGCACAATTGGCGATGGATATGAAGGGGATGACAGGATATTTGATCATAATTCCTTGCCGATGATTCGTATCATGGCCGAGACAATGTTCAAGCAGGGCGTGCTTAAAAAGAATGCTAATATTGTGCTTACACATCTGGCGAAGACCTTGCATCCTGATCATGAAGAGCTTGTAAAGACGGTAACTTCCCCATTTATAGTAGCCTATGATGGATTGGTTCATATCCTATAGAATTTAAGAAGTAAATTGATTGACCGTTTTACATGAGGTGATACCATGTATAGCTTTGAATACCCGGAGCATATGAATGTGGGCAGAGTATGCTTTGAAATGAGCCTTAAACCTTTATACCCAGGTGAGTTTTTGAGTAAATGAACTAAGTAGATTCCATGCTATGCAATTTTATTTGCATATCTGTACGCTAAATTATATAATAACAAATGGTTATAAAGCTATTTTTTTACAAATGCCGTGATGATTCAATTGATTTGCTTTTTTGTTGTCCCTCGCAAAGTGAAAAATATTAGCTATAGACAACTCCGATAGCACAGGTTTTGGTTGATATATTCTTCAGAGGCAATTATCAGACCTTTATAATATCAATAATATATTTAAAATAAAAAGATACATTGGAAAGGAGAAGGTATATGGGTGAAAACAAAAAGGCCAGAATTATCTTGGACAAGGATTTTAAAATTGGCAGTGTGGATAAGCGTATTTATGGCTCCTTCATCGAACACCTGGGGCGTGCCATATACGGCGGCATATACGAGCCGGATCACCCGGAGGCCGATGAGAAGGGTTTTAGAAAGGATGTAATAAAACTCGTCAAAGAGCTCGGGGTACCGATCATTCGCTATCCTGGCGGCAATTTTGTCTCCGGCTATAACTGGGAAGACGGAATAGGTCCCAGAGAGAAGAGGCCAAGACGCCTTGAGCTTGCCTGGAAAACCATTGAAACCAACCAGATCGGCGTAAACGAGTTCGTTGAATGGACCCGGCTGGTGGACAGCGAAGTTATGATGGCAGTTAATCTGGGAACCCGGGGACCCGATGCCGCCCGAAATCTGGTTGAGTACTGCAACCATCCTGAAGGAACGTATTGGAGTGATTTAAGAAAATCTCACGGGTATAAGGAGCCTCACAATATCAAGGTCTGGTGCCTGGGCAACGAAATGGATGGTCCGTGGCAGATAGGGCATAAGACCGCCAAGGAATACGGACGCATTGCCTGTGAAACAGCTAAGGTGATGAAGTGGGTGGATCCTTCCATTGAACTGGTGGTTTGCGGAAGCTCCAACAGCAGTATGAGCACTTTTGGTGAATGGGAAGCTACGGTACTGGAACATACCTATGAGCATGTGGACTACATATCCCTCCATACCTATTACGGCAATCAGGAGAACGATATAAAGAATTTTCTGGCCAAGTCCCTGGACATGGATAATTTTATAAAATCGGTTGTTTCCATATGCGACTACATAAAGGCGAAAAAAAGAAGCAAAAAGGTAATCAATCTTTCATTTGATGAATGGAACGTATGGTATCATTCCCATGAAGCTGATAAAAAAATTCAGCCATGGTCCATTGCACCGCCCCAGATTGAAGATATATATAACTTTGAAGATGCTTTGCTGGTAGGCTGTATGTTGATAACCCTGCTTAAACATGCCGACAGGGTAAAAATAGCCTGTCTGGCACAGCTGGTTAATGTGATAGCGCCTATTATGACTGAGAACGGGGGAACGGCATGGCGTCAGACCATTTACTATCCCTTCATGCATGCTTCTGCCTATGGGCAAGGCAATGTACTGCAGCCGGTTGTATATTCGCCAGTTTATGACTGCAAAGATTTTGAGGAGGTACCGGTAATTGAAGCCGTAGCTGTTGAAAATGAGGAGAAAGAAGAGCTGACAATATTTGCGGTAAACCGGGACACGGATGATACCATTACGATAGAGTGCGATATGAGAGGAATGGGTGAATACCGGCTTATTGAACACATTGTTCTGGAGCATGAGGATATTAAGGCTATAAACACCAAGGATAACCCCGACAATGTCAAACCCCACAACAACGGAAAGGCAATTATCCAGGACGGTATGGTCATGGCTGCCCTGCCCAAATTGTCATGGAATGTAATCAGGCTGTCAAAAGCATGAAATATTTCTGGCAATTATAATCCCGTTTGCGATTATTGGTGCATTTAGCTTATTGAATTTTAGGATTAAATAGTGTAGACTGATAATAGAAACAAAAGAATACACATAGTGGTTGGAGGAAGCTATGAAGTACGTTTACGCCATTTTAACGGTTGTTGAAAATAACCCCATTATGCAGACATATGTTAGTGATAAACCCATGACAGGGCGGCAGCTGCTGGATGAGGTTATACTGACTGAAGAGGAAAAGCGTAGATACAAGAGCTGGAAAGATGAGAAAAAAATAATAGAAGACATGAATAAATACCAGTCAATAAGGGTGGAGATACAGGAAGTAGAGATAGTGTGATACAAAAATCCCTTCGACAAAAATCGAAGGGATTTTTGTATTTATTTAAATATAATTACATAATTATCCAATTTTCGAAGGAGGAGAATTTGCTTTAGTGCAGAATATACTAACTGTGTTTCCGTTTAATTCCTGGTGCTGTAAATAAAGGAGGGATTTTCTTGCGAATTCGATGCAGCAGTGATAAACATACGCTTGTGGTAAATATAGATGGAGAATTGGACCATCATACCGCCGATACCCTGCGGGACAGAGTGGACTATGCTTTGGAAGACCCAAATATAAGACATATCGTGTTTGATCTTAAGCAGCTTAAATTTATGGATAGTTCCGGGATCGGAGTGTTGATAGGAAGGTATAAGATAGTATCACAGCGAGGCGGGCTTGTTGCGGTAGCCGGTGTAAACCCGCAGATCCATAAGGTTTTTGAAGTTTCGGGCTTATATACCATCATTAAAAAATATAAAGATGTGCAGGAAGCGTTGTCAGACATAAGGGGGTGCGGTAAGTAGTGGAGGTTATAAACGAAATGCGTTTGGAGTTTTTAAGCAAGTCCCAAAATGAGGCTTTTGCAAGGGTAACTGTTGCAGCATTTGCAGCCCAGCTCGATCCAACACTGGAGGAAATTGCGGATATCAAAACCGCAGTGTCGGAAGCGGTAACAAACGCTATTATCCACGGCTATGAAAACACCATAGGAATCGTAACAATTACAGCCAGACTGTATAAAAACAAGATCGAGATAGAGGTGCTGGATAAGGGGAAGGGAATAGAGGACGTTGAAAAGGCCAGGCAGCCTTTGTACACTTCCAAGCCTGAATTGGAGCGTTCGGGCATGGGGTTCACGGTTATGGAGACGTTTATGGATGAGATGGAGGTGGTCTCCGCTCCCGGGCAAGGCACCCTTGTAAAACTCATAAAATACCTGGGTAGTAACAACGGAGAGCTGGGGAGATAATGATGTGTACGTTTGAAGCTCATAACCGGAACAATGAGGAAAAGGAAGTCCGGACCGATGAGACGATCAGGCTTATACAATATGCACAAAATGGCGACGCAAAGGCAAAAGAAGAGCTTGTAAACAACAACATCGCTCTTGTAAAAAGTATAGTGAAAAGGTTTCTAAACAGGGGATACGAATACGAGGATCTGTTCCAGATAGGAGTTATTGGATTAATTAAAGCAATTAATAATTATAATCCAGAGTTTAATGTGCAGTTTTCCACATATGCAGTTCCAATGATAATGGGTGAGATAAAGCGATTTCTTCGGGATGACGGCCCAATCAAGGTAAGCCGTTCTTTGAAGGAATTGGCTGGTAAGGTACAAATCGTTAAAGAGAAGCTCAAAGACACCATTAATCGCGAACCCACCATTAATGAAATAGCACAGGAGATCGGGTGTCCGCCTGAAGAAATTGTACATGCCCTTGAAGCCAACCGTATCCCGGCTTCCATTTATGACGTTATATATGAAGATGACGATAATCCAATACATCTGATTGATAAAATACACCAGGACAACAATCAGATGGGAAAACTGGTGGATCGAATAATGCTTAAGGAAATGCTTTTAAAGCTGGATAAAAGGGAAAGAGCCATCATCATAATGAGGTATTTTCAGGACAGAACCCAAAGCGATATCGCCAATGAATTGGGCATTTCCCAGGTCCAGGTTTCGCGCATAGAAAGAAAGGTGCTTTCAAAGATGCGAAAAATGTTGTAAAAAAGCCCCGAAAATCGGGCTTTTTACTTTTTTGGATAAATTTCTTGTACAAGAACATAATAGAATTGAAAGAATATATGGCCATTATGTAACGAGGTGGTGGTGTTATGATGGTAAAACAAAGGAGTACCGTAACAATAACCCTGATATCTTTCCTCATAGTGTTGGTATTGGGTTTTTTATTCTGGATGTTCCTGTACAAGGGCATACAACAGGACAAGTCCTATTCGGGAGCCAAGTACGTACGGCAGAATGCAGTAGAAAATAGGCTGTTGTAGGCGTATGTCAAAAAGCATATTCCGGTAAAGAAAAAACCATTTTGCACTTGCAATAATTTGCATTTGCGATAAAACTGATAAAACATTGATAACATTGGACATATTAAGCTTACATGTTGATAATATTCTGGAAAAAGAGGTGCAAATATTGAATTTATACCAGCAGATAAAAAACATTAAGCCGGAAGACAAAAATATCGAAGAAAAGGAAGAACGCCAGGAAATAACGAGGAGAATGGCAACCGAAAGAGATATACGGAACAGAAGAAAAAATCCGGGCAGGTAAGGCTGTATAAATGGACCTCTGAAAGGAGTTTATATCCGATGGACGTTAAACAGGAAAAAATCAAAAAGGAATACCAGATATATGTGCAGCGGAAGATGCCAACCTCCAATCTGTTAAGGGATTGCATAATGGCTTTTTTAGTGGGAGGTTTTATATGCACCATAGGTCAGTTTATCAATAACCTGGGCAAAGGATTTTTTGGTTTCAACACGGAGGAAGCATCGGCTTTTACCTCCATAACCATGATTTTTCTAGGGGCTCTTTTGACCGGGTTGGGTGTCTACGATGATATAGGAAAATACGGGGGTGCAGGCTCGGTTGTACCAATTACAGGTTTTGCAAATTCAATCGTCTCTCCTGCCATGGAATTCAAAAGGGAAGGGTACGTATTCGGAGTGGGAGCCAAGCTGTTTTCAATAGCCGGGCCGGTACTCATATACGGTATTAGCGCATCGGTGCTGGTAGGCCTTATATATCTATTTATAAAGTGAGGGACCAAGATGTCAAAGCACAGATTAGGAGGCCAAACTGTAAAGCTTGAAAATCCTCCCTGTATTCTCTCCAGGGCCACCATAGTGGGAAAAAAGGAAGGGGAAGGGCCGCTGGGTGAATATTATGATTTGGTTTTACAGGACGATTATTTCGGTGAGAACAGCTGGGAAAAGGCGGAATGTCGCATGTATCAAGAGGTGGCACGAATGGCCATCACTAAAGCCGGAAAGCAACCCCAGGATATAAATTATCTGTTCGGCGGCGATCTGCTGAACCAAATAATAACTGCCAACTATGCTGCCAGGAACCTGGGAATACCCTTTTTTGGGCTTTACGGCGCCTGTTCAACCCTGACCGAATCCCTGTCTCTTGGAGCAATCACCATTAGCGGCGGATATGCCGACACGGTGTTATGCGTTACCTCAAGCCATTTTTGCACGGCTGAAAGGCAGTTTCGCTTTCCTCTGGAAATGGGAACCCAGCGCCCTCCGACAGCGCAGTGGACGGTAACCGGGGCGGGAGCTTTTTTGCTGTCCAACGACGATAAACCGCCTTATATTACCCATATAACCACCGGTAAGGTTATAGATTACGGTATTACCGACACAAACAACATGGGAGCTGCTATGGCTCCCGCTGCTGCAGCGCTGATAAAGGCTCATTTTGAGGATACGCAACAGGGGCCGGACGCCTATGATTTGATTGTTACCGGAGATTTGGGCTCTTTTGGACGTGAACTGCTCATCGATCTATTAAAAAAAGAAGGATACGACATAGCCGATCGATTAATCGATTGCGGATGCGAAATATACAGCCAGGAACAGGATGTGCACGCAGGGGCGAGCGG